>CAMTPG010000232.1 GCA_947074335.1 uncultured Parabacteroides sp. | reverse complement strand
GCGCAATGAGACTGGTAATTGGCGTTATCATTCTCCCGTTTATGGTGAATTTATCGGCGAACTGGCCGGCGAAGTGCAACAAAACAATGCCCGCACGGTATTGGCATCTTTGCAATTACTCACAAATCAGGGGATCTCTATTCCTGTAAAAGCTGTGCACGAAGGGTTTGCTGCTGTTACACAAATCACCGGTTTAATGGGACGCTGGCAAATCATTCAAAAAAATCCGGAAATAATATGCGATACAGGACATAATACCGGTGGTTGGCAGGCCTTGCAACAACAGTTAAAAGCGTCTACAACCGGTGATCGTACATTACGAATGATTGTGGGCATGGTAAATGATAAAGACATTCACGGCGTACTTGATTTGATGCCGCATCAGGCACACTATTATTTTACTCAGGCCTCTATAGAACGAGCTATGCCGGTTGATCAATTCAGCCGGTTGGCCGGAGAACACGGAATAGAAGGCAAATCCTTCGAAACTGTGCGAGAAGCAGTGGAGCAGGCTTTGGCTGATGCCTCTCCCGATGATCTGATATTCATTGGTGGCAGTACCTTTGTGGTTGCCGATGCTTTGCCTTTATTTCAATCACATTATAAATCTGATTAATTCAATCAAATTCTATTCATATCATGACAAAACAAATTCAAAGAAAACTGAGCGAATCTAAAGCGGCCCGCTGGGGTGTGCTGGCGCTCGTTTCGTTTACCATGTTATGCGGCTATTTCATCACGGATATGATGGCACCGCTGCAGGATCTTTTACAATCGCCCGTGGGCGGAGGCGGCTTAGGCTGGACCGGCGATGAATATGGCACATTTACCAGCGCATATGGCTGGTTTAATGTATTCTTCCTGATGCTGATTTTCGGCGGTATGATCCTCGATAAAATGGGAGTTCGTTTCACCGGACTGATGGCTACCATTATCATGCTGGTAGGTGTGGCCATTAAATGGTTTGGCGTATCGCATGATTTTGGCGGAGCTGTTTTTCGTTTATTCGGATCAGACTGGGGTTATCCTTTGCTGGTTGCCTCATTAGGATATGCCCTGTTTGGTGTTGGTATCGAGATTGCCGGTATCACGGTTTCTAAGATTATCGTTAAATGGTTTAAGGGCAAAGAGATGGCGTTGGCCATGGGACTTGAAATGGCTTGCGCCCGTATCGGTACCGGACTGGCTATTGGTGTAACTCCTTTTATCAGCAGAGCATTTGGTAATTCAATCAGTATGCCTGTATTTTTAGGACTGATTCTGTTGTGTATCGGTTTCCTTTCATTTATTGTTTTTGTGGTAATGGATAAACGCCACGATGCTGAAATTGAGACAAACGAAAGCGAACCTGAAGAGCCCTTCCGTTTTCACGACATCTGGAGCATTGTTTCGCTCAAAGGCTTCTGGCTGATTGCGCTGTTATGCGTATTATTCTATTCGGCAGTTTTTCCGTTCCTGAAATATGCTCCGAATCTGATGATTAATAAATTCGGAATTACACCTGAATTATCAGGTATTATCCCGGCATTGCTTCCATTCGGTAATATTCTGCTTACACCCTTCTTTGGTAATTTATATGACCGTCGTGGTAAAGGTGCCACTATTATGATTATTGGTTCGGTTATGTTGGTATTTATCCATCTGATGTTCTCGATCGCTTTCCTCAACAACTGGATCATTGCCTTGTGCCTGATCATTCTGCTTGGTATTGCATTTTCGCTGGTTCCTTCGGCTATGTGGCCTTCGGTTCCGAAAATCATTCCCGAAAACAAACTGGGAACGGCTTATGCCCTGATATTCTGGGTTCAGAACTGGGGTTTGATGGGTGTACCTTTATTAATCGGTAAAGTACTTGATAAATACTGTATCATAGATATGGTGGAAGGTAAACCGGCTTACGATTATACTATTCCGATGCTTATTTTTGCCAGCTTTGGCATTATGGCTCTGGGTATTTCAATTCTTCTTAAACGCGAAGACCGCATTAAAGGATATGGATTGGAACAGCCTAATATCAAAAAATAACGATACAATCGAATTATATGGCATATTAAAGAGGCTGTCTAACAAGTTTAGGCAGTCTCTTCTACTTTTAAAGCAGAATAGTATCAACCCTGAGATATTTTTATAGCGTCGAAACTTCATTTTATTTATATCCCTATACAGTCCATGACAGTTGATTTATTATCATTCTGAATTTTCAGATTACGAATTATCGGTTAAACAAAATCTGCTTTTTTACAGTTTTAATGTAAATCAATTGCAAATTAGTATTTACCTTTTAAAAATGACATCATGAAAAAGTATAGATGCGAAGATTGCGGATATATCTATGATCCGGCAAAAGGAGATGATACCAATGGTATTCCTCCCGGAACAGCTTTTGAAGATCTGCCGGCAGATTGGGTTTGTCCGATATGCGGAGCAGAAAAAAGTGAATTCACAGTTGTAGATGAATAGATACACAATTTATCAATGCCTCTTTATAGTAAGGAGGCATTTTTGTTTCTTAAATTGCGTAAATCTGAAAAAGACCAGGATTAGCAAAGAATACACCAAAAGGTTTTATTCCTAATTTGAATGCAATGCTATTTTTAATTACTTTTGTTCCATTAGCTAAATGAACAGCGAATGAAACTGATGTGGAAAATCTGTCTTGTTTTTTTAGGATTACTGATTGGCACAGCATTTATGCAGGCGCAAGATACGGCATATCCAAAAAACGGAGATGGTATTACTGTTTTTTTAAATCGTCATAACCGGCCTGGCGAAGTCTATAAAAAACAGTTTATCGAATTAAATAAAAATAAACTGGGCAAAGGCAATCAGCTGTTGCTTGGCGTTAAATACACTTTGCCGCCATTACAGAACAAACAAAATACGGCAACAGGGAAATCCGGTACCTCTGCTAAACCGGTGCAAAATAAGAAATCGGCAACAACCACCGGAACAACAGCCGGTACTGCACAAAAGAGACCTGGTTACGAACCGCTTTTCGGTAAGGAATATGCCTCTTACACCGTCAATTCGAATGAGTTGAAAGGTGCCTGCTTTTATCTGGTAAGCGGACATGGCGGACCTGATCCCGGTGCTATCGGGAAATTAAACGGCCATGAACTACATGAAGATGAATATGCTTATGATATCGTGTTGCGGCTGGCACGCAATCTGATGATGCGGGGCGCCAAAGTACATATTATCATCCAGGATCCGAAAGATGGTATACGCAACAGCAAATACCTGAATAACAGCAAAAATGAAACCTGTATGGGAAGTCCGATTCCCCTGAATCAGATAGAGCGGCTCGATCAACGATGCAACAAAATAAACAGTATGGCACGCAACGATAAAGAGGCTTATAAACGAGCCATTTTTGTGCATATCGACAGTCGGAGTAAAAAGCATCAGACTGATGTTTATTTCTATCATCATGAAACTAATCCGACAAGTAAACAACTGGCACAGACCATGAAACAGACGTTCACCGATAAATACCGGCAACATCAGCCGGGACGCGGTTTTAGCGGCACGGTCAGTGGACGTAATCTGCATGTGTTACGTAAAACAACAACACCTGCCGTGTTTGTGGAACTGGGCAATTTGCAGAACAGCTACGATCAGCAACGTTTTATTTTGAGTAATAACAGGCAGGCACTGGCGAACTGGATGTGCGAAGGATTTGTTAATGATTATAAGCGCTTTCAGAAAAAGAAGAAATAAGCAAAGAATTTCACGCTTTTAGCTGTATCTTTGTAGTTTATTTAAGCAGAAAATTTGGAATGAATAATTCATACATCTCTCCTTTTGCCCGTCCGATGTACGTGATGCTGAAGCCGGTGGGTCCGCTGTGTAATCTGGCATGCGATTATTGTTACTATCTGGAAAAGAATAAACTTTATCCCGAAGCCCGTCAAACCGTGATGAGCGAACAATTACTGGAGAAATTCATCAAAGAATATCTGGAAGCACAAACGCAGCCCGAAGTATTATTTACCTGGCATGGCGGCGAAACATTGATGCGTCCGATAAGTTTCTATAAAAAGGCACTTGAATTGCAACGCCTGTACGGACGCGGCCGGCGGATAGATAACTGCATCCAGACCAATGGAACACTGCTTACCGACGACTGGTGCCGATTTTTCAAAGAAAATAATTTTCTGGTAGGCATCTCAATCGACGGCCCCCAGGAATTTCACGATGAATATCGCCGCAATAAGCAGGGACTTCCCTCCTTTTATAAAACCATGAAGGGATTGGAGCTGCTGAAAAAACATAATGTAGAATATAACGCCATGGCTGTGGTGAATGATTACAATGTGGATTATCCGCTTGAATTTTATCATTTCTTCAAAGAGCAGGGCTGTCATTTTCTGCAGTTTGCACCGATTGTGGAGCGACTGGGATCACACAAAGACGGAACAAAGCTGACTATGCCCGAAGAACAGGGCAATACAGAGCTGGCCCGCTTCTCGGTCGATTCGGAACGATGGGGTGATTTTCT
>CAMTPG010000231.1 GCA_947074335.1 uncultured Parabacteroides sp. | reverse complement strand
AAATCAGCGATTAATTGATGTAAAAGAATCTTTGCGTCAGCAGCAGGTAGTTTGCCTCAATTACAATCCGTTTCCGGCTGCCTGAATTATACAAAAGGAAACCTCTTTCCTGCAACAGCTATTTGAACCTCAAAAGCACGGTTAAAGCTTTTGGGGTTTTCTTTTATCTGCCGCAGGAAAAAGGTTTTACAACTATAAATCCATATCAATGAGTGCGTAACCAGTTCTGCACTTTCCGGTTCATCGGCAATTCATAATAATAAAGCCAATCACTCGAATTGGTTTTTGCAGCCAGGTGATTGTGATGATTATGATCAGCAATAAAACCTTCGGGCTGTACCATGAAACGGGTTTTCCCGTAAACAGTTTCCAGCTCACGGCGCATCGGGATAAAGCTGTCCAGCACCGCTTGAACCGCTTGTCGGGCAGCAGCAAGGCCGGCGGTATCCGTTGCCGTATCATAGGCATGAAGTGCCAGCAATAAACGAGTCGGATAATTTTGCAACTGATTATTCTGTTGATAAATCTGTAAAGTATAGCGATTACGCCGCGCATGCGCTAAAGCAGCATCCACACCCGACTGAATTCGTTCATATCTCGCCTGCTCTTCGCGGGCCTGATTAATTTTTGCTTCATACTGTTTGCTCCATGCTCCCGGATTGGCCGGATCGGGCAAATCAATCAGGGTAAACTCCTTCACACCCCACGACGGATTTCTGCGTCCGGATGTAATCAGTGCGCCATCAAAAAAGAAAAAGGCCTGCTCCAGTTCATCCAGAAATTGCATCTGACCGGAAGCAACCGGAAAACCATATTCGCGCTGGGCATGCACCTTTTTATACTGTTCGATATCGCGGGCCGTCGGGTTCCAGCCAAATTCGCCTTGCGCAATATAGCCGCGCCAAACGGTTTCCAAATGCGGAGATCCGTCATCCCACGAAGTAGCCAGAATACCTTCCAGCTGATTTTCGGCAACCAGCTCGCTGAATCCCTTGATATAATCGGTGCGCGAACTGCGTCGGGGCATATAAGGAGAGTCGGCCGAAGCTGCCGCTGTGGCGCCCATCACTTTTAACCCTTTATCATGATACCATTTCAGCAAACGCTGATGAGCGGGCGTGGTGGCATCTTCGTATTTCCAACGCATATAAACACAGGATTTCGGGAACAGATCAATTGCCTGATCCAGTTTTTCGGTATTCCAGATGCGGGCCACCTCCTCTTCGGATTTATTGCCCAGAATCAGTTCCCATAAACCGGCATATTTCAACGGCATATCATCCCAGAAGATGGGTTCGCGTCCGTGATCTACAGCAAACTGACAGACCTGTTGCAACCAGTCCATCTGCAATTCGAAGGGCGATTTTCCGGTTGCTTTGCAGCGCTCATCGATACCGATGGCCGTGATTTCGTCGCCGCCTACATGCAGATAACGCCCATACGGCATGGCTTCGAGCGCATCACGGTACAGATCGAACTGCATTTCGTAGGTTTTAGGTTCGGCCGGACAGAACTCCCAGTCGCTATCCGGATTTTCGCGCAGCTCCCAATGATGTTTGAGGATAAAACCCGCATGACCGAGTCCCTGCACCAGCGGACTAATCTCCACATTACGAGCCTGGGCATAAGCACAAAGTGCCTGCATCTCCTGCTTACTGATCGCATTGGGCGCAGCCACTTCCGGACGGCGCGTGAAACGCAGCTTATCTTCGAGCTCCCAAATAATCGCATTTATTTTATAGCGTGCCAGCTTATCCACCATCTCATAATAATAACTCATCTGGTCCAGATGATGCTTTGTATCCAGATGGATCGCCCGGTAATTCACCGAAGGATAATCGGTTATAATCAGTTCCGGAATCGGCTTGTTAAAATCGCGACTGTCTTCGAGCAACTGCTCCAGTGTCTGGCAGCCGTAGAATAATCCGGTCTGCGAGCGGGATGAAATGGTTGCTCCCGATTTCGTGAGTGTCAATACATAACCTTCGCCCGATTCGGGTACATTTTCGGTAGTAAGCGATAAGGTAATTCCTTTACCCGACATGCGGGCTTGTGGCAGGTTATTCAACAAAGTGCCCAATACAGGCATATCCGTGCCGGCAGTTGTGGTGATGTAATTCAGTTCGTGCCAGCGAAAAGCATTTCCGCCTTTCACCTCAACCTGTCGGGGCTGAGGCAAAAGTTGGAATGTAGCATCTAAGGTTTGCGCAACAAGCGAATGAATGCCTGCAATTGCGCATACAAGCATGAGTTTTAATTTCATATATTATGTTTATCTGCCGAAATTGAAAAGTGGCGATTCGGTACGTGCATTATCCAGAATAATTTCGAGTTCGGCAACTTTTTCCGGATATTGAGCAGCCAGATTATGATCTTCGTGAATATCATTGCTTAAATCATACAGTTCGAGAATGGTTTCGCCCACAACCGGCTGACGGATCAGTTTCCAGTTGCCGCTGCGCAAGGCTTCGCGACCGTTTAATTCATGGAATTCCCAATACAGGTATTCATGTTGTTGCTGTCCGTCTTCCGAGAAAAGTGTGGGCAGGAATGAAACGCCGTCCGATTCAACAGGTACTTCGGCTCCGGTCAGTTCGGCCAGTGTAGGCATCATATCCCAGAAAGCACTGATGTGATCATTCTTCACGCCGGCTTCGATTTTCTCCGGACACCAGGCAATGAAAGGCACGCGGATTCCGCCTTCGTATACATCACGCTTCTGACCGCGCAACGGGCCATAGCTTTGGAAAAAATCCGGATTGGCACCGCCTTCACTGTGCGGACCGTTATCGCTGGTTATAATAACAATCGTATTTTTATCCAGTCCCTGCGCTTTCATTTCCTGCATAATCTCGCCCACATACATATCCAGACGCGTAACCATGGCAGCAAACGAAGCATACGGTTTTTCGGAAGCAGCATAACCGCCATTGTATTTATAAGGAACCTCTTCGAACGAATTTTCGTACATCCGATAGATCGAATCGTGCGGCAAATTCAACTCGGCATGCGGCAGGGTGTAAGTCAGCATCGCAAAGAAAGGCTCATCCTTATTCTCACGAATAAACTGAAGCGCCTGATCATGAATCAGATCCTGCGAATAGGTAACACGACCCGGATTTACATTTTCGGGGAAAGCCACCGTATCACCATTCAGCCAGAGATGCGACGGATAATAGGTATGAGCCAGTCGTTGGCAGTTATATCCATAAAACTCATCGAAGCCCATCTGGTTCGGAACAGAAGAAGAGCCGGGATGACCCAATCCCCACTTGCCGAAAATACCGGTTTTATAGCCGGCATCCTGCATCAGACGGCCAATGGTAAAGGTGCCCTCTTCCATCGGGATCTGACCTTCGGGTCTGACTTCGCGATTGCCGCGGATCTGACTGTGACCGGTATGTAATCCTGTCATCAACGAACAACGTGAAGGCGCACTCACCGTACAACCGGCATAATGCTGCGTAAACTGCATACCTTCGGCCGCCATCTGATCGATATGAGGAGTTTTAATTTTTTCCTGTCCGTAACAACCCAGATCACCATAGCCCAAATCATCGGCCAGGATATAAATTACATTGAGCGGTTGTTCTTTTTCGGATGCCTGATTTTTGCAACCGGTAAGTGATCCGGCCAGCAATGAACTTCCTGCACAGAGAAGAATTTGTGTTTTCATTTTCAGAGTTATAAATGAAGTAAATACTATTTGTTCAAAATTTGTGTTTTCGCGTGCACAAATATAGCTATATTTTATTGAAGAACAGATGTATTTACAGCAAAGAAATAAAAAGATAAGGAACAAAACAGACAAGAATGAAAATGAAAATAAATGATCATAAAAATGGGATTGCCTTTTGACAATTGTCAAAAGGTCTTAGGACAATTGTCGAAAGATCTTAGGATAATTATCAAAAAGCCTTTTGACAATTGTCGAAAGGCCTTAGGACAATTGTCGGAAGGTCTTTTGATAATTATCAAAAGGCAATTGGATGATAAAGCGCCAAAAAAGCACCTGTATATTAGTCGTTGCAGATCTGGCAGCCTGCACATTTGGCCAGCTCGCCTCTGAAACGTTTTTCTACCAGTTTATGTAAGCGGTCGCGTAGTGCTTCGAGTCGTACGTGCTCAATCACATCGGCCGTAAAAGCCACACTGAGCAACATGCGTGCCTCATCGCGCGGAATACCGCGACTCTGCATATAAAACATCGCTTTTTCGTCGAGCTGACCGGTTGTCATACCATGCGAACATTTTACATCGTCGGCATAGATTTCGAGTTGCGGTTTGCTGTACATTCGCGAGTCTTTGGTAGCGCACAGATTCCGGTTGGTTTGGAAGGCACGTGTTTGTTGTGCCTGTTCTTTTACCAGAATGCGACCGCTGAATGCACCCAGCGACTCATCGGTCAAGACATTTTTAAACAGCTCGTTGCTGGAGCAATGTACTGCCGAATGCGTAATCAGACTATAGGTATCGAGCTGTTTCTGATGATCCAGAATCGACAT
>CAMTPG010000230.1 GCA_947074335.1 uncultured Parabacteroides sp. | reverse complement strand
GGGAATTCAAGGGCAAAGGGCTGACTGAAGTATGCACGACGAAAATAGAGGAGGCGGATTATGGGATTCGACCTGAAGCTTCCCGGAACTTAAACGGAATTTTCAAAGAGCAGTGCCGGACACGTGTTGTTGAATTTAGAAATGGAAATGAAGCCAGCGAGAAGGCGAATGATATTTTAAAAAAATGCCGGAATCAAAGTGACAAACAGGTGATTGAGGAGGCGGATATTGAAGGTACAATTTTTGTAGAGAAAAGTCCCGACGAGTTGTTTGCCGCTTTGAATGACTTTGCCGGAATGATATCTGTTAAAAAAGAGGTAAAAAGCTGGATTCAGCAGGTAAAACAATATCGGAAAAAACAAAATGATGAAAATGCGGTTTTGCCTTTCAAGAATCATTATATATTTGTTGGCAATCCGGGAACGGGAAAAACAACCGTTGCCAGATTGTTTGCAGATCTGTTACATGCGTTGCATATTTTGCCTGGCGGACAGCTGATTGAGGTAACAAAAGAGGATTTAACCGATCCCTTTATGGGAGGAACGGGACCCAAAACCCGCCGCGTCATCGACAGTGCCATGGGCGGTGTTTTATTTATCGACGAAGCTTATTCGCTGGCTCAGGGCAGCGAATCCGATCCGGGGAAAGAGGCAATCAATGCTTTATTAAAACCGCTGGAAGATCGAAAAGGCGAATTTGTCTGCATCATTGCCGGATATACGGCAAATATGCAGGAGTTTATTGATGTAAATCCCGGTTTAGCTTCACGTTTTGATAAAACACTCACCTTCGAGGATTATAAGCCGAAGGAGCTGGAATCCATATTCTTGTCGCTTTGCCGGAAAAGCGGCTTCGCACTCACCGAAAAGGCAAAGGAGCGACTTCCGAAATTCTTTGAAAAAATGTATCTGACCCGTTCCCGTAATTTTGGTAATGCACGCGAAGTGGTTACACATTACAGAAATACGCTAGACAGGCATCGTGAGCATCTGGAACAGGCTGATCTGGAAGAAAACAACTGTTTCACTGCCGAAGATATCGAGGGCAGGGAGATTAATAAAGAATCTGATCCCGATCTGCTGTTGAAATCATTGGATAAAGAATTTACAGGAATGCAGTCCGTCAAAAAATTCATCCGCGAAATCGCGATTCTGAAAAAGGATATGGACGAGCGGCTGGAGTTAAATATTCAGACTAAACAAATCCTGAAACTCAACATCCTGCTGACAGGAAATCCGGGAACCGGAAAAACAACGATCGCCCGAAAGCTGGGGGAATTGTTTTATCAGCTGAAAATCCTGCCCTATCCGGAGGTTATCGAAAAAGAGCGGAAAGATATCATCGGAGTGTATGTAAACAGCGGAGGTGCCGAAATGGAAAAGGTCTGCAATCTGGCCATGGGAAGAACACTGTTTATTGATGAAGCTTATTCGTTTGCGCCCCAAAATGAAATGGGACATAAAGATCAGGAAGCGGCCAAAGCAGTAGAAGTGTTGATGAAGAGAATGGAAGATGATGCCGGAAAGTTTGCGGTGATTTTGGCAGGCTATCAGACGCCTATGGATAATTTTATCCGGCTGAACGAGGGCATTAGTCGCCGTATAACCTATCGGATTCATATTGATGATTATTCCGTAGATGAATTATTAACGATCTTTCTGCAGCATGCCGAACGGCAGGATTTCCAGGTTTCTGACGAGACCAAAACCGTATTAATCAGAAAGATCAGCGAAATGTACGAGGCTAAAGATCAGAGCTGGGGAAATGCCGGCGAAATGATCAAATTACTGGAACAGGTAAAAGCACGTTTATCCGCGCGTATTCTGAAGGTTCCCAAAGCCGAAAAAACAACAGCACTTTATAAGCAGATTTTACCGGAAGATATTCCGTTTGACAAACCGAAAAAATTATCGCCACAGGAGATCCTGCAGTCTTTAAATGAACTGGTCGGGTTGACCAATATCAAACATCATCTGTCGGAACTGATTGCCTCTTTCGAATCCGAAGAGCTGCGCGCACGCAAAGGCGGTAAAACCATCAAAAGAGAGGTGCCTCATTATGTTTTTACGGGAAATCCGGGAACCGGAAAAACAACAGTTGCCCGAATGATGGCGGATATTTTTACGGCGATGGGCATCATCTCACGCGGGCAGTTGGTTCAGGCCACCGAGAAAGATCTGATTGCGGGCGCTGTGGGACAAACTGCCATAAAAACTTCGCAGGTTATCGATCGTGCGCTGGGCGGCGTATTATTTATCGATGAAGCTTATTCACTCCATAAAGGCAGTGGAGGCGGTGCCAATTTCGGGCAGGAAGCGATTAACACATTACTGGAGCGCTTATCGGGCGATAAAGGGAAGTTTGTATGCATTCTGTCGGGCTATACGCGCGAAATGAATGAGTTTCTGAATACAAATCCGGGGTTGAGCCGCCGGTTTCGTATCATCGAGTTTGAAGATTTCACTCCGGATGAACTGCATACTATTTTCTGCAATTTGCTTAAAAAGGAACAGCTTATTCCCGATCCGATTGCAGCAAAAGAATTGCCGGCGTTTTTCAGCCATTTATACAATACGCGTTCTACGTCATCATTTGGCAATGCGGGCGAAATAACCAATATTTTTAAACAGGCCAAAGAGCGCCAGGGTATGCGGTTAAAAGAAAAACTGATAAATAATACCTGTACCGATGAGGAGTTGAAAACAATCTGCATGACTGATATTACAGGCGTGAGATCAGACAGTTTTCCTTCGGTTTCCGAATTAACTGCGCCTTATAAGTCTTTAATCGGGACTGAAAAAGCGAAGAAGACGATGGAAACAGTGTTTAAGCAGATTTATTTAAACAGAAAGCGTGCATCTGTTGCGGGAAATCCTTTTATTAATCCGGAAACAAATTTTGTATTGCTGGGACATCCAAATACCGGACAAACCGAATTTCTACAGGTGCTGCTGAATTCATTTCTACAATTGCAACTGATAAAAAACACTACGCCGGTTTATCTGGATCTTGCAGTTTTATGCAGTGAATATATGTATAAAGGTACGAATTATTTAAACTCGGTGTTTGAGAATAACAGAGACAGCCTGATGATCATTCACGCCTTGCCGGCCTTGTGTAAATCGCCTGTTGGCCGGGATTTTTCTAATACATGGGTTTCGATACGAAAAACGAAACAACAAGCAGGAATAATTGCATTGACTGCATCTGCTGACGCATGGAATGAAACCCGGAATATCTTTCCGGAGTTCACCGGTTTGTTTAAAACACAACTCATTTTTGATCCCTATTCGGCTTCCGAACTAAAGAAATTATTTTTGCATCACCTGGAAAAGAATAATTTCACAATCACACAAAAGGCTGCCGATGCTCTTGGTCCGTATTTTGAAAAACACAGCAGCAAAGGATTCGATGAAATTACGAGTCTGTTTGATGCCGTAATTTATAATCTGAATTGTCGGTTAATTGCCGGAGATTCGTTTTCGGATGATATGTTGTTGAGAATAGAAATTTCTGATATCCCGTTACCTGAATGATTACATGTCCTTTTTGTTCAAAATCAATTGATAGCGACTCCTGCTATTGCGATCAATGCGGCAAAATATTATTAATTTGTCTGGATTGTGGGGCTTTTGTGCGAAATAAATATTGCGGGAAATGCCGCAGTAAGCAACATATCTCGGTAAAAGAGCAGCGGCAACAAAATCAAACCGGGTTAATACAGACTACGGATAAGATTCCCCAAAAGCAGGCTGCAAACGAAGTTTCGGAAAAGTCGGTAAAAAACAGAGAAGCCGACAGCAATATGCCGTCAAAACCGCAGGGCTTACAGTTTCTGAATAAGGATGAATCCATCCGTCTGCTTTTCAATCCGGAACAGAAATGTTGGTTGCTGGGGCGCACCGAAGGCGATTTTACAGAATCGTTGAAACAGGATTCATTTGTTTCGCGCCGGCATGCCCTGGTAGAATACAACGCATCAGATAAGGGCTGGTACATTACCGATCTGCAATCCACCAATGGCATTTTGATTAATAATAAAATGCTCTTGCCAGACAAGCCCTATCCTTTCAAAACCGGCGATCAGATTCAAATTGGCTCTAATCAATTCTTAATCAGCACATATGTATATTGATGTTTATGCACAATCGGTAACGGGGCAAGTGCGTCTGGTTAATGAAGATATTGCCCTGATTCAGGATGAAACGGTTACTGAGACACCTCTGAGCCGAAGGTTTGATCTTGACAGGGATGCGCCTGTTATCATTGCAATTGCCGATGGAATGGGCGGAAATCAGGGCGGTGCTTTAGCCGGCCATTTTGCAATTACGGAAGTAAAGGAATGGATTAAAGAGGTTCGTCCCGATACTACCTATTCTCAATTCATTGATGAGTTTGATAGCCTGATTGAACAAATCATTCTTAAAATGACAGCATTGAGTAAAAAAAGCGCTGCTTTATCAGCCATGGGAACTACATTAGCAGGAATCATTTTCAACTACCGGTTTGTGGCAGCTTTTAATATCGGCGACAGTCGGA
>CAMTPG010000229.1 GCA_947074335.1 uncultured Parabacteroides sp. | reverse complement strand
TAGTCAAACTGTTAACAGAGGCTATGTCGGAAGAGATTTTCATGCTGGCAGGCGAACTCGACAACATCGACGACAGACTGTTGTCGAAACTATCGGCTGCACTTACTCCCGTATCTTATCTTACGGCCCGTCCTTCTCATGCCATCATGAAAGCTTTTCCCGTAGAGGCTGCGTATTATCTGAACAGCGATACGGTATTTACATACAGAGAACCTAAAACACTCCGCAAATACAATGTACACTATGTGGATTTTAGTCCGGTAGCTCCCTTCATGCTGCTCAAGGCAAGAATCAGATACCTCAATATCTGCGGGCGTATGTATGAATACGGTGATGATTTTAGAAAAAACAATGTAGCGTACCCCATTCACGCTAATACAGCATTAAACAGAGCGCTGTGGATAGGCATTGATGCCGAAAGCGAAGTAACCTCTCCGGAGAATCTGCCGCTTTACTTTGATTTCATGAATATCAAAGATAAATACAGCAGTCTGAAACTGTTATCGCAGGCCAGGTGGAGTATGAACGGAGTGCCTGTGCAGGCAGAATATGGCATAAGAACCGGAGATGATCCGAAAACCGGTATGCCGTATCAGGACGACACAGCCGGGTTTATCCGGTCTGATATTCGTGCTCTTTACGACATACATTATATCACGCTTCGTTCTGCATCGGATGTAAAGATGCCGTTGCCTGAAGAGCTGAAAGGCATTTACGAACCGGAAACCGAGGCTCTGTTTACAACACCGTTGTTCTGGATAAAAATTGAATTTCCGGCTTTTGTCTCCAAAGATGTGCTTGAGGATATCCGGGTAGGGATGAATATGTTTCCCATTGCCAATATTACAAAAAAGAGATTTTCGCAGCCGATGACAAATGTGCCGCTCTTCCTGCCTTTGGAAACAGCCGAGAACGAATTCTTCATGGAAATCTGTTCGGTGAGTGATTCATCGGGTAAAGTATATGAACCGGTTCATGCCGGAAACAGATCTGCCGAAAATGCAAACAGCGGATATTATGCCTTACGAAAAGCCGGCGTGGAACGGAGCAGCAACACCAACGATTCGTTTAGCACAATGACACGGTTGGTGAATATTTTAAGGGATCATACCTTATTTACCAATACACGTACAGAAATTGCATTCAATCAGCTTATAGCGGATGCCAATCGATCGATCAACCGGATAGGAGATGCGCTGCATGAGATTAACGGAACACCGCAGGTTAAATCGTATCTCGTAGTAGACAAAAGCAATCCGGGCGAAACTCTTTTTGTGAGTTACCTGACCACAAACGGCGCCGTCATCAACCGGTTTAAGCCCGTATCCGCTTTAGAATCGAATCTGGGTGCCGCCATTGTAGACAGTCAGACCGCTTTTGTTACCCCGATGCGCTCGGGAGAGAATGATCCTACGGTAGAAAATGTCAGAGATAAGCATCGCTATATGCTTACCTCGAAAGACAGGATCATCACGAAACAGGACATTGTAAATTATTGTCGTGCCGAATATGGAGAGGATATTGAAACCATTGATATCAGACCGGGGTATCAGGTTGGCAGAAACCCGAAAAGCGGCATGCAAAAAACAATAGATATTCATCTCACGTTGAAACCCGGCTCAGACAAAATCAGTGAACCGGAAAACTTTAAATCTGATTTATTATGCAAATTAGAGAGTCGCTCTCCGGATAGTTTTAATTATCAGATAATTGTAAATTAATTAAAAACATATCACTATGGCAATAAATGAATTAAACAAAGTAAAGGCAGAAGTTCGAATTTCGGGAAAGGAGTGCGACTTCTCCATGTTACGTCTGCATCAGACGATGTATGGACACCATACTTTTGATATTGACATTAATTATCGGGCCGGAAAAAATAAAAAGGCAGTATGGAACGATAACCCCGAAGAGATTCTAAAAGAACTTTTGGGTGCCGATATCACCATTTGCCTGAGCGAAACCGAAGGAGCATCGAGTGTCTTCACCGGCATTATCAAGCGTGTTAATGTGAAGGGCAGAGATGCCAATCAGGGCGAAGTAAGCATACACGGAGGAAGCCCCACGCTTCTGATGACCGACGACTATTCCATGAATACCTTTGTTGATATGGATATTGCCTCTATTATACAGGATACGTTATCTGATATCGGATTAAGTATAGCACATAAACTCAATCCGGTAAATAATAAGGAAATTCCTTTTGTTTATCGTTATAAAGAGAGCAGCTACAATTTTTTGCGCCGTTTGCTGGCTTCGTGCGGTGAAACATTCTGGTACGACGGAAAACAATTAATTGCAGGTCCTCCCTCTAAAGAGGATGACGGAGATGTAGCATTAAGCTATAAAAATGATATGCTGGAGATGAATCTCTCTTCGGGACTTGGCAATTATATGATTGAGCAATACGATTATGATCCGGCTACCGATTCGATCGGTCAGTGGCCCTCTTATCCGGACGGACACAGAATGGATCGATATACAGCCCAGATCCATAAAAAGTCGAAAGAGATTTATAGTAACTGGACTATTCTTCCCGGTAAAATGGCTAATCGTTCAGCGGCAACTTACAGCATGATGTGCGATGGTCTTTTTGGCGAATATTTTGGAAAACTGGCCGACGGTTCATTTATCACAGGCAAAACCACTACCTGCAAAGTGGCTATCGGCCGTGTTCTGCAGATCGAAACAGATCCTGCCATTGACGATTCGTTCGTTAAAAATATGGGACGCTTCAGAGTGGTCGAGGTTTATCATACCTACGATAATATGAAGGAGGAATATATCAACGAATTCAAAGGCGTTAATGCAGAAGAAGAAAATATACCTTTAAGAGATATCCATTATCCTACAGCCATGCCCGAAGTTGCCCGTGTAATTGACAATGCAGATCCCGACAACCTGGGAAGAGTAATGGTTCAGTTTACCTGGCAACAGCTCGAAGATCATCCACAGGATAAAACCAGCGGCTGGATGCGTGTTCAGACTCCCGATGGCGGAAGCAGTGAAATCGTGGATAAGAACAGAGGCTTTTTCTTTATTCCCGAAATCGGCGATCAGGTCATGGTGGGTTACGAATACGGCGATCCGAACCGTCCGTTTGTGATGGGGAGTTTGTTTCACTGTAACAATACAAAAGGTATCGAAACAGAAAATACAATAAAATCAATTTCTACTAAAAGCGGACATACGCTTGAGTTTAATGATGACGAGGAAGGTAACTGGGGTATTACGATACAAGACCGGGAAGGATGCATTATACACTTGGATACAAAGAGGAAAAATATAGAAATAACAGCTCCCGAATCTATGACGTTAAATGCAAAAAACATAACGCTGCGTGCTGAAGAAAATATCGAGATTGGTGCTAAAAATGATGTTACTATCGGAGCCGAATCGAATATTGATGTTCTCGCTAAGGGTGATCTGACCCAACAGGCTGATGGTGATTTGTCTGCTTCTGCCAAGAGTAATGTGAGTATCGAAGCTAAATCGGATGCAACCTTTGTAGGACAAAATGTGGCTGTCGATGCAAAATCCAAGGCTACCCTGAATGGTTCTCAAACATTAGTTTCGGGTAAGAAAACTACAACACAAGGTGCTGCACATAAAATAGAGGTTATGTAAAATTGATTATTATGAAGCAAATAGTTACAATAAATACAAATCATATTTGTCCGATGGTAACCGGTTTTACTCCTCATGTGGGAGGTCCCATTGTGGGGCCCGGTAATAGTGGTGTATTGATAGACGGCACTCCCGTATCTGTTTTAGGCGATACCTGTGTATGTGTCGGACCTCCGGATGTTGTTGTACAGGGCTATTCAGGCGTATTGGCCGATGGTATTCCTGTTACTGTACAAAACTGTATGACTGCTCACGGAGGTGTTATTCCTATGGGAATACCGGGTGTTATTGTAAGTAATGCTTCTCCCGTAACAATAAAACATAAATCACCCAAATCGAATAAAACTTTGGCGTTCTTAACCGGTAATTCCGGTACGCTTAGCGAAGCGATTGTAAATCAGAATAATTTACAAAAAGAATCGAAAAAACAGAAACCTCTGCTATATAATGTTCACTGGGAGAAAGAGGATATTTATGTAAACAGAAGTAAGGATGAAACTAAAGTTTATGTTGTGGCATCAGTTATCGGAATTGATGATGGCGATAGTGTTGATTTTGAGATTGTAAGAGTTTTAGAATCAGACCAAAGTGAAAAGGTCTTTAATCTGTCCGGTGTTGTTAACGACAGCATGGTCAGGGTTAAAGTTGATATCGAGAAATTGGAATATGAAATCCCCGAAAGTTAATAAATGTAAAACACTACAGACATGTTTGATCCAAAAGCAACATATATAGCAACAGCCTCACATCCGGAAACAGAAAATGTAGATAGTAATGAATTATGCGTGCATAAAAGAGGATCTGTTAATCTTCATTTTCTTCGGCATGGTATGCTTAGAGATTATGGGAATGAAGAAGAAAACTATTTTAATTATATTAAATCATCTGTTGAAGAGAAAAGTTATGATTTAAATTCGACAGATAA
>CAMTPG010000228.1 GCA_947074335.1 uncultured Parabacteroides sp. | reverse complement strand
ATCTTTCCCGAAATCAATCAGTTGTACCTGCTCTGCGGATGCGACGGGTTGAACCGAGAGGGGGAACTCCGCCGTTTTAACCTGCGGATAAACGGCTGTTGCATACGGTTGAAGCGTGCCTGCGGTGCGAAACGATTTGACATCCGACCAGTCGCTCATACCTTCCGTATTGGTTTCGGTCTGTACACGCCAAAAATAAACCTGATGCGGTTCGAGGGGCAAACCGGCGTATACTACGGCAACCGACTGATCGCCGGCAACAATGCCCGAATCCCATAAATTGCCTTCACACTTTTCAATTACATCCTGCCGGTCGGCAAGAATCAAGCGATAAGCAGTCTGTTTTATGTTTTGTCCGTTTCCCGGAACAATCCAGCTAAAAGCCGGCATCGCAGAACCAATAGCTGCATATTGCACCGGTTGCAGCGATTGATCGGTTTGCCAAAGCTTTAATTGTGTTGGATATCCATTTTGCCAGACAACATCAGTATGTTCCAGCAAGTCAGTCATTAAACCGGTTGGTTTCTGGGAACGGGCATATAAGGAAAAGGCTGCAAGTATAAAAAAGAGCAGTATACGGGCAACCGGATGTATGGTTTTCTTCATGGTATTTCTTCAATTATCAGATTTGGTTTTAAAGATACGGAATCTGTTGCAATATTTTTCGGGCTGATTCTGAAAAGAGGATTTAATTTTTTGACTGTTATCCTTGATGAGATCAGTTTAATAATTCTATTCAACAACATATCGTTCTTTTAATGATTCAGAAAAGCGCACATCGTCATCAGAAATGAAAAAATAAGGAATTTAAAATCTGAAAACAGAAGTTCTTTGTTTCGTTTTGTCAACTTTATTTCAATCCTCCGAAAAGTTCTGTTTTATTATTTTGCAATCTCACAAATCCTCCTTTTATTTGCAGCTGCCAATAATTTAAAGACAGCTAATATGAAATTAAACAAATGGATGCCCGTGGCGGCCCTGCTTTTATGGATGGGGCAGGCAGCGATGGCTCAAAACAACAAACTCGAACTGGAGGATGTGCTCAGCGGAAAGCTGATTCAGACACGCGGAACAGGTCCGATGACCTGGCTCAAAGACGGCGAACGCTACAGCCGGATAGAACCCAATGCCGAAACCGGCGGAACCGATGTGGTGGCTTATCGTGCCAAAGATAATAAACGCGAAGTGATTATTCCCGCTTCCATGCTGATCAACCCCGAAACAGGCAAACCACTGCCAGTAAGAAGTCTGATCTGGAGCGACGACAATGATAAAGTATTAATTTACACCAACACCAAACGTGTTTGGCGTTATGATACAAAAGGCGATTACTGGGTGCTTGACCTGAAAAACGGCAAACTGAGTCAACTTGGCAAAACAATGCCCGAATCATCTATGATGTTTGCCAAATTCTCTCCTCAGGGCGACCGGGTGGCTTTTGTTTCTGATAATAATATATATGTGGAAGAGCTGAAAAGCGGAGCAGTTACGCCGCTTACCACAGATGGCAGCGACCGGATTGTGAATGGCACATTCGACTGGGTTTATGAAGAGGAATTTGATTGTCGCGACGGATTTCGCTGGAGCCCCGACGGGCAAACCATTGCCTATTGGCAAAGTGATACAGACGGAACAGGTGTTTTCGATATTATTAATAATGTAGATTCCATATATCCGACTATTTTACATTTCCCCTATCCCAAAGCCGGCACCGCCAATTCGGCAGTCAAAGTAGGTTATGTTCCTGCCACCGGCGGAGCAACCAGTTGGATCACTATTCCGGGCGATGCGCGAAACAACTACATTCCGCGCATGGAATTTATCCCCGAAAGCAATGAACTCTTCATCCAGCAGATGAACCGTCAGCAGAACACAAACCACGTATGGATTGCAAAGATCGGCGAAACCGAACCGGTAAACATCTTCACAGATACCGATGCCGCCTGGTTAAACACCAACGATCAGATAAACTGGCTGAAAAACAATCAGTATTTTACCTGGGAAAGCGAACGCGACGGCTGGCGTCATCTTTATCGCATCAGCCGCGACGGCAAAGAAATTGTTCCCATTACAAAAGGTGATTTCGATTATATCCAGCCGGTTGGAACAGATATGCAAAAAGGCATTGTTTATTTCATTGCCTCGCCCGATAATTATACCCAACGTTATTTATACAGTGCCAATCTGTTTGGCAACGGCGAAGTAAAACGATTGAGTCCGGCCACGCAAAGCGGACAGCACAGATACAACATGTCGCCGACCGGAAAATGGGCTGTACACACATTCGGTAATGCGGCAACAGCACCGGTAATTGATATGGTTTCATTTCCCAAACATCAATCGGTACGCACCATCGAAGATAATGCCAACGGTCAGGCTCAATACGAAGCACTGGGATTAAATCCGAAAGAATTTATCAAAGTAAAATCCGGCGATCTGGAGCTTGATGCCTACATGATTAAACCTGTCGATTTTGATCCTTCTCTTAAATATCCCGTTATCATCGAAGTTTACGGCGAACCGGCCGGTTCAACCGTACAGGATTCGTGGGGCGGCGGTGATCTCTGGAATCAGTATATGGCCAATCAGGGTTACATCGTGGTGAGCATCGAAAACCGCGGTGCCAACACACCACGCGGACGCGAATGGCGTAAATGCATCTATGGCGAAGTAGGCACTTTTGCTTCTGAAGATCAGGCACGCGGCATCCTGGATATGGCCAGACAATATCCGTTTATTGATACTGAGCGCATCGGCATTACCGGCTGGAGCGGTGGCGGCAGTCAGACGCTGAATTGTATGTTCCGTTATCCAGAAGTTTTCAACACCGGCATTGCCATAGCATTTGTTGCCGATCAGCGCACTTACGATACCATTTATCAGGAGCGCTACATGGATACACCGCAAAACAATCCTGAAGGATACGATAAAGGTTCGCCCATTACTTATACGGAAGGATTGCAGGGGAATCTGTTGCTGATTCATGGTACCGGCGATGACAATGTACATTATCAGAATTGTGAAATGCTGGTGGATGAGCTGGTAAAACATGGCAAACTGTTTACACAAATCAGTTACCCGATGCGAAGCCACGGCATCTATGAACGGCCGGGAACAACTCTGCACCTGCGTAAAAGCATGGAAAAATACTGGAAAGATAATTTGCCTGCAGGCGGGAAATAATACATGAACTAATTAATGAAACGATTTATTAATCGATCTGAAATAGTTAAAAAGAACCCATACATAAACAATATGTATGGGTTTTTCTGTTATAAAAATGATTGTAGTCATTTCGAAAGGAGAATATGGATCATGAAAATATATTTTATTGGCATACTGGCATTGGCATTGCTTGCCGGCTGTACAGGCAATAAAGTAAAAAGGGAATCGAAACAGGATACCGATTCCATTCATATGCATGAAAAAGTTATTGATTCTATTCCCTTACCCGAATTACCTGTTGTCAGGCCTAAAATAAAACCAATTAATATGCGCGATTCTTTGAAGACAGTGCCTGATAAAGGTGCCGTTATTCAGAAGCGTTATAAAGGCCGGATACCTGCATTAAAAGCAGAAATACAGGACGCAGATTCGATTACTGAAATGATTATTTATCCGGGATATGATCCGAAAGAAGTAATGAATTACACCTTATTACTTTATTACCAATCTGTTCCCGACAGCGGCGTTTACCGTCTTGATGCGGTTCATGCGGATAAAGAGACAGATCATCAAACCTATGTTTCCACCGGAAAAGAGTTTCTGAAACGAAGCATACCCGATGATGAAACCGCTGTTATTTACGAATTTATTCCGGGCGACGGTAGTCGATCCTTTTGCTTTCTGGCAACCGGCGACAGCCTAACCCTGTTAGATTATAATTTACAAAAAGGCCCCGAATACCTTAATTACACGCTGATACTCGAACAATAGACTTAAACAAGAACACATCTTCTCAACATTTTTGTATAAAAAAAGAGGCGCATCCCGTATCAATCGGGAGCGCCTCTTTTATCGGATTGCTTATCAATCCCTGTTTTTTTATCAGTTACTTCAAACCCAGTTTTGTTTTGATGGCTTTAGGCAGCGCATCTTTGTGCACAACAATATTCATGGTTTTGTACGCTACAAACGGTTCAGAAGCATACCAGATGCCATTGTATTTGTTATCTGTTCCCCATGAGTTTTTCACCATATAAAATTTCTTACCTGTTTGATCCGTAGCGATACCGAAGATCTGCATGCCATGATCATCTGTAGTCTGGTAGTTATCATAATCTTTCTGACGCATTTCCTGAGTTACCACAACTTCCTGTACACCCGGAGTTTCGATGATTTTGCGAATTTCGGCCTCTTTTTCGTTACGGCTTAAACCTACCCAGCGATCCTGATCCGATCCGGAAGTCTGGATTACTTCTAAATCCGGAGCTACAGCCACACCATTTCTGGTGAAACCTTTTTCGCTTACATCCGAACCCCATGCAATGGTATAACCTGTGTTGATTGCATTATCAAAAACCTGCATTAGTTCATCGATCGGCAAATTATAAGAATCAGACCAGCGCCAGTTATCTTCCACTTCGATCGGGAAAGAGGTATAGAAAG
>CAMTPG010000227.1 GCA_947074335.1 uncultured Parabacteroides sp. | reverse complement strand
CCTACGAACAGCCCGAAGAGAAAGCCCGTTGGGAACAACTTTCGTTTGAGTTTAGCGACTGGGATTGACGCAGCCGTTTTTGATTTTGATGCAACAAATCCGATCGAATTCTGTATCTGTAAATATACCCCGGAAATGATCACTCCAATTTTATATATCCCGACAATTCCTGATTTTATTGCCCTTTGCAACCGGATATCTATCAGAAAAAGCGGATTTATTATATTATAATCCTGAATAACGGATGTTATTACAGTTTAATATAGCTGTCTCTATTTTATTTTATAATAAAAAACCAGCGATGCTTTATCAATTGTGTGCGACCAGATATTAAAACCAATCTGATTAGCCGGTGTATCTTTATCAATCAGCAAAGAGATTGTATCGAGTGCATGTACGGTGACCAGATAGAGATGATCGCCATGTCCTTTGGGCGGATGCGGACCACCATAACCATAGGTTCCATAATCGTTACGTGCCTGCACCGTACCTTCTGGCATCAGATTCTTCAATACATCGCCGGCATCTACAGGCAACATAGTCGTGGTATTGGGCAGATTAAATACAATCCAGTGCCAGAAGCCGCCACCTGTGGGAGCAGTCTGATCATAAATAGTTACAGCAAAACTTTGTGTCGTGGCAGGTGCATTGATCCATTGCAGATGGGGAGAATGGTTCTCTCCGCCTGCCGATTGTGCCGCCTCATGTAATGTGGCTTGTCCGCCTACCGATTCGCTGATCAGTGTAAAAGTATTCTTGCTCATCTTCTTATTGAATTTAGTTTTTAAATCTCTAAAAAAAACAGTTCTATTTGGAAGATTGTTGAGAAACGACAGATAGTCAGACCAAAAATAGCAGCAGTCTTGTATGAATTTATAATACTTAATGCCTGGATGAGTCGAATTTGAGAGAAATCAAAAGTGAATCATTTAGGAGGGCTTCATTTCCGGCGTTGTGCAGCCGTTGTACAAGCTATAAAAAGAAAAAAGCTAAACGATTTAATAATAAATCATTTAGCTTTTATAAAAGTGATTCGGAAGAGATTCGAACTCTTGACCCACAGCTTAGAAGGCTGTTGCTCTATCCAGCTGAGCTACCGAACCATCCTTAATTGCGGTGCAAAGGTATGTAATATATTTGAATATAACAAATAAAGATTGCTATTTTATGTTAGAAAGGGTATCCCACGGCAAAATGCCAGGCAAAGTTATTGTGGAGATTGGGGTTGACGATGGCCCATCGTTTCGACTTACTCACCTGAGGATCATACCCTTTCATCCCCATATCGAAGCGCAACAGAAAGAAATCGAAATCCAGACGGAATCCTAATCCATATGAGAAAGCTATCTCACGATAAAAGCGCGCAAAATCGAAATTTCCCATCGGGCGCGATTCATCCTTGTGGAAAGTCCAGATATTACCTGCATCAAGAAAGGCCGCCATCTCCAGTTTCCAGAATAATTTGGTGCGATATTCCAGATTCATGTTCAGACAAATATCACCAATTTGCTGAGCGAAAGTGATATCAGAGGTAATCGGCATACTGCCGGGACCGAGTGTACGAACCGACCAGCCTCGCAAACTGTTGGCACCACCGGCAAAGTAACTGCGTTCGAACGGCAGAAAACTTGAATTTCCATACGGATAACCTACACCTACGCCCAAATGGAAAGCTATTTTATTTTTACTATCCAGCACAATGCCTTTACTGAAATCCACATCAGCCTTCATAAACTGGGCATAATTAATGCCAAACAGCGTATAACGACCGTCGGCATCGAGCGGTGCACTGCGCAGTTTGGAGAAAGCACGCAGCAAATTACCGGCAGCTTCGAATGAGAAACGTAATGAATGGGTATTACGCATCCGGTCTTGCGGATTATAATTATTAAATGAATAAGTATATCCCAGACCGAGAATAAACTGATCGGTAAAGTTATAGAGCAACGTAGATTTGGGTAATGAGTCGCGGAACGATGATTCGATCTTGGGCAAATGAATATAATCGATATCCAGCAATTTAAACACATGACGAGCCTGCGAATTACTACGCTCCTGCCAGATATAATTCCAACCTCCCGAAATGATAGAACGGGTAAACTCCGGTCGGGTCTGAATGCTATAACTGGCTCGCAGCTCGGTAGTGGCACGTACTTTCCGTCTGAAATTTTCGCTGGCAAAAGGAAATAAAAACCGGGGAAAGAAAAAGGCTACTTCGGCTCCTGCTTCCCAATAGTTATTACTTTCCAGTTGTCCGCCTCCCGATAGAGATTCGTAGGCACCGCGGATCTTGGCAGAGAATACTTCCGAGCCTTTAAATATATTTCGATGTTGATAGTTTAAACTGGTGGCAAATCCCAGATCGCCTGCCGAGTTGGTTCCTTCCAGATCTACACCAAAACCCTGTAATTTAGCCGGTGAAGTAAGGATTGTACAATCGAGCAACATGGAATCCTGCCGTTCAAATTCGTTGAAACGGATATTTACATTACGCAAACCACGCAATGTGGAGAATGAAGCATAGGTCTGCTCTACATTCCGTTCATTGAAAAGTGTACCGGGAATAATAAAATTATTTCGCTCCAATACTTTGGGGCGCAATGTTCTCTTTCCATCCAGATAAACCACGTCAATGCCGTCGAGCGAAACCGTATCTGAACGATGACGCTGATTTCCGTCGAACGTCAATGGATCATAATCGGTCACAATCGTTACATTATTGATGTAGTATTGCTGATGCGTGGTATCCGTCACCGATCCGTCGGGCAGTTGTTTGCGATAAGGGCGAAGCATCAGATCCAGATCCACCTCATGTTTCATTGAAGAGCTGTCGGCCAGATAGGTCAGATAGTCACGGTTAAAGGCATAATACCCTCTTCGGCGTAATAAAGTCGTGATGCGCTGTCGCTCTTTATCAAGTACATCACGGTCGAATAGCACACTATCTTTAACCAGCGGTGTATAATCCGACGAATAAGTACGAAAAGCCGAAGAGTACCAGGTTCTTTTAGGCGGCTGCAAACGGGCGATGCTATCAATTTTAGCATCATCAATATACATGCGATAGGGTTGAATGCGATAGGGTTCGTTTTCGGTGATGGCGTAGGTAACAGTTGCCTTTTTACGACGGGTAGTATCCAGGGTTGCCGTAACTTCGGCGTTGACGAATCCTTTATTTATGTAGTATCTTCGTAATTCTTCGGCCGACTGATTTACGAGCATTGAGTCCATGATGACAGGAGCCTCGCCAATCCGGCGAAGCTGTTTATTCAGCCATTTCTTTTCATTTTTACCTGACCAGTCATAAACAAACAATTGCCATTTCATTAATCCGAAGGCTTTGAAATTGGGCTGTTGTTTCAAATAAGGTTTAAGTTCGGACGACTTGTAGGTCTTATTATCAGAGACCACTTCTACCTTATCTAACAGATACTCTCCCTCACCGACATATTTCGTAGAGCTACAGGATATTAAAATCAAGAAAAAGGAAATGAAAAATAATACTCGGATGATTCCTTTCATCATTCAATCTTTTACCACTGCAAAGGTAGTTTAAATTAAAGAAAATTCGATACATTTGTTTTATAAAAGCGCGCAGATGATTAGTAAAGCAAAAATAAAACTTATCCATTCTTTAGAAACGAAGAAACAGAGACAGGCTAACGGACTTTTTGTAGCCGAGGGAAATAAACTTGTGGCAGATTTACTGCCCGCTTTCGATTGCGAATATCTGCTGGCTAAACCTTCCTGGATGGCCACACAGGGAGATATTCATGCACAGGAACTGATTGTGGCCGAAGATGAAGATATCCGGAAAGCCAGTTTTCTGAAGAATCCACAGGATGTGCTGGCTCTGTTTAAATTACCTTCGCCGGAAATTCAGGACATAGATGCTTCTTCTAATCTGGTATTAGTTCTTGACGGGATTCAGGATCCGGGCAATCTGGGCACTATTATCCGACTGGCCGACTGGTTTGGCATTGAACACATTGTATGCAGCACCGATACGGCTGATGCCTTTAGTCCGAAAACCGTTCAGGCTACCATGGGCGCTTTAGCACGTGTGCAGGTGCATTACACGATACTGGAAGAATTTATGCAGAAACAACACCGGTTAGAGATTCCGATATATGGTACTTTTCTGGATGGTGATGATTTATATACACAGCCTTTAAGTCGTTCAGGCATATTGGTGATGGGCAATGAAGGGAACGGCATCCGTCCGGAAATTGAAAAATTCATCACCCGCAAACTTTATATTCCGAGTTTTCCCCCTGGGTGTGCCACTTCAGAGTCGCTGAATGTGGCCATTGCAACTGCAATTGTTTGTGCCGAGTTCAGGCGTCGAGAAGTGCATTCGGTTTAAGAGATAAAGTGTAACTGTTTCGCCCGCTGAGAGTTGTGCGGGCAACAGCCGTTTTAGTTCTTGGCCTACACAAGCAACGGGTGAATCATCGGTTGATGTAACGGGAATAGAGAAAACAGTGCGATTGAACCATTCGGATGCCTGCGGCACAACCACCAGTAATCCGTTATAAAAAGCGGTTCCGGCAATCTCCTCTTCCAACGGATAGATACCCGTAAATTGCCCGGCATCATCTGTTTCCACATAATGCATGCGCCAGATTTTATGTT
>CAMTPG010000226.1 GCA_947074335.1 uncultured Parabacteroides sp. | reverse complement strand
AGGCCTTAGGATAATTATCAAAAGGTCTTAGGACAATTGTCGGAAGGCCTTTTGACAATTATCGAAAGGCAAATGCATGATATAGCCGTTGAAAAGGAATGATGATGCGTGCAAAATCATACACTACGGAATACAAAAAAAGCCTGCTTAACCGCAATGGTTAAACAGGCTTTCGGGATATGTTATTTTATAACTTTCTATTTATACTCAATCGTTACCAGACGCATTTGCATCGCATCCTGATCGATTCGTAATTTCACGCCCGAAGGTTTCAGGTAATTACTAATTGAAACAGTATAAGTCGTAGGAGTACCCCAGTAATTGGTAGTTGATCCGGTTTTTCGTTCTACCGGAATTACACTGATTACCAGATCCTGTTCGGGATTTGAATCCAGATGAGCCTGCAGTAAAGGAGCAATATTTCCGAAAGAATAATTACGTGTGGAAGTAGCATAGGATCCTAAGAATGATGTTTTGTTATTTTCCACATTATTATTTACAAAGAATGAATTTACCGAATCGGTAGGCAGAATCAATAAATTGGCCGGAGCCTCAAAAGCAAAGCGCCAGTCTTCTTGCGGCAATGCACGCAATGTGAGCGCCAGATTACTTACAATACGACCGCGTACAAGCGGTTCGAGTTGTGCAGCCGGAATAACAAGCTGGGTATAAACGCCGGCCGGACTTTTCAGGTAGGCGATGCTGTCGCTCGGATTCAGCAAATGACTCATATCGGTATTTTTAAAACGATTGAGCTGAATTACTTCGGTTGTAGCACTAAAAACTTCGGCCGCCTGAACCAGCGAATCCTGATCTTGAGAACCTTTTACAATATATTTATAATAAATATACATAGACGAAGCATCCACATTCAGAATATTTCCGGTACCGAATGTATTAGTAATATAAACACCCGGGAAGAAATCATTGAATGTATTCTGATTTGTATATACTTCGGGCGTATTTTGTGTGGCATTGTAAAAACGCTGACCAATTTCGTCGGACATACGAATGGTCACATTGGGCTGAAATGTATATTCATCGTACGAATTTTTATAATAACGTACCGAATCGGGTACATTCATATCGTGCGAGGTATAAGTTTTCATACCCAGTGTTTTCTGAAGATTACAATAGTCACCCGGATTTATATTTGTATAAAAATCTTTTGTCAAAGGAGACGTAACTTCGTAAATCTGAGCCCGCATCGGAGTCAGCGAATCGCCGATCCAACTGGTATACATTATTTTAAATTCTACCGAATCAATCTTTCCGTCGGCCGGAGTATATCTGAATCTGAAATTGTCCGGACAATAAAACTGACACAGGAAATCGGATTTCAGATTACCATACAGCGGATCGTATATCTCGCCAAGTGTACCATATGCAGTCTTTGCATAAACAGAATCCATCAACAGGGTTTTGCCCGTCATGTAAAATGTATCTGCATAAACCGAAGGTACATCATCGTCCGGCTGAATACCGGAACCCACTTGTGTTAATTCATCGCTGCAACCAAATAAAACAGAGGCTGCAAGACCCAGGCTTAGAATATAAAGATTGATTTTCATTGTTTTATTTTTAATTGTTGCCTAAAACAACATCGTAGAATTCATTAAATTTGTCCATGTACACATCCGGCGACTGGTAAGGCAGAAACGGTTTGTCTGTTTTAGCCGTAATATATGCCAGTACATCGGGGTTGATGGTTTCGCTTCCCTGAATAACTCCGTCGGCAAAATCGATAGCCAGTTTGCTCAATCCCGTAAAGCTGGTATCGGTTGAAATATCGGTAAGATCTTCGGGTAAAGCGCCATCCATTTTTAATTTGGCAGCGAATTCCTTACGGAAGGGTTGCTCGAACTCGTCGTTGTAAACGGAGTAAACGATTTTTGCATCCTTCAGACAGGGATCGTCGGCGTACATACGTTTAATGTATAATGCCGTGAGTGCCGACATCCAGCCGTGACAGTGAATCACATCCGGAATCCAGCGTAATTTTTTTACCGTTTCCAAAACACCGCGTACATAGAAGATAGAACGATCGTCGTTGTCTTCGTATTCTTTACCGTTTTCATCGCGGGTGTTGAGTTTGCGGTGGAAGAAATCATCGTTGTCGATGAAATAAACCTGCATACGTGCAGCCTGAATAGATGCGACTTTGATGATAAGCGGATGATCCGTATCGTCAATAATCAAATTCATGCCGGAGAGACGAATCACTTCATGTAACTGATTGCGACGCTCGTTGATGTTGCCGAACTTCGGCATAAAGGTTCTGATTTCCCTGCCACGCTCCTGTATTCCTTGCGGCAGATTTCTGCAAATCGTAGCGATTTCAGATTCCGGTAAGTAGGGTGTTATTTCTTGGGCTATAAACAAGATTTTTTTTGCATCCATTCTGTAAACTAGTTTTATAAAACGCCACAAAGATACAAAATTTCTTTCATTTAACGCAATTATTTAGTTGCTTTGCACCGTTAAATACACATCTGAAGTGATGAAAATAATAAATAGCATTAAAGAATTGAAGGCTTGCCTGGCTAAAAATCGCCTCGATAAGCAGCAAATCGGCTTTGTTCCGACTATGGGCGCATTGCATCAGGGGCACATCAGCCTGGTGGATCGTTGTGTAAAAGAGAATGATATTTGTGTGGTTAGTGTGTTTGTAAATCCCACACAGTTTAACGATAAAAAAGATCTGGACACTTATCCGCGTACGCTCGAAGCCGATTGTGCGCTGCTCGAAGCGGCAGGATGCGACTATGTGTTTGCTCCCGATGCAGCCGAAATGTATCCGGAGCCGGATACGCGCGAATTCGATTTCGGCACCATTTCGTCCGTAATGGAAGGGGCACACCGTCCGGGACATTTTAACGGCGTGGCCCAGATTGTGAGTAAATTGTTTGATGCCACAGAGCCAGACCGGGCCTATTTCGGCGAAAAAGATTTTCAGCAGGTGGCCGTGATTCGTGCCATGACAGAGCAGCTGCAGATGCCGGTTCAGATTGTGGCCTGCCCGATTATGCGCGAGGCCGACGGACTGGCTATGAGCAGTCGCAATGTGAGATTAACTGCTAATCAACGTCAAAAAGCACCACTTATAGCGCATACATTAAAAGAAAGTAGTAAATTTGCAGCCGAAAAGTCAGTAAAAGAGGTGATTGATTATGTAACCGGCACCCTGAATGCCGACGATACGATGCGTGTGGAGTATTTCGAGATTGTAGACGGAAACACATTGCAGCGTATATCCGACTGGGCTGATGCCGATTATGTGGTAGGTTGCATTACGGTTTACTGCGGCGAGGTTCGCCTGATCGATAACATAACATACAAATAATAAATCTGCTTTTGTACGACTTTTCTAATTTATCCATAAAGACAATCAATAAAAAAAGCAATGTTAATAGAAATTGTAAAATCAAAAATTCACCGGGTAACAGTTACCGAAGCTAATTTGAATTATATCGGAAGTATTACGATTGATGAAGATTTGCTGGATGCGGCTAATCTTATCCCGAATGAAAAGGTTTCGATTGTAAACAATAACAATGGCGAACGCTTTGAGACGTATATTATCAAAGGCGAACGCGGTTCGGGCGTGATTTGTCTGAACGGTGCAGCTGCCCGCAGAGCGCAGCCCGGCGATATCATCATTATCATGTCATACGCTTTAATGGATTTTGAAGAAGCCAAAACATTTAAACCGGCTGTAGTGTTTCCTAATACAGAGACAAATAAATTGGTTTAAACATCGGCATGTATTGATAGCGAAGAAATCATATAGGTAAAAGCTCACCCGATGTGGTGGGCTTTTTTTATTTACCCCTTTTTATCCCGACAGATGTATACGAATAAACAGATATGGAGTGTAAGTTATCCGATTTTTCTGAGCCTGCTGGCGCAGAATGTGATTAATGTAACCGATACGGCTTTTCTGGGCCGCGTGGGCGAAGTTGAGCTGGGTGCTTCGGCCATGGGCGGACTTTTCTATATCTGTGCTTTTACCATTGCTTTCGGGTTTAGTACGGGTTCGCAGATTGTGATGGCACGCCGCAATGGTGAGCGCAATTTTACCGAAGTGGGCCCGGTGATGATTCAGGGTGTGTTTTTTCTGCTGGCCATGGCGGTTTGTCTGTTTAGCCTGTCGCGCCTGTTTGCGGGCGATATCATGCGGGTGCTGATTTCGTCGGATGAGATTCTTTCGTCTACCGAAATTTTCCTGAAGTGGCGCGTGTTCGGGTTTTTCTTTTCGTTCATGACGGTGATGTTCAGGGCGCTGTTTATTGCCATTACCCGCACTAAAGTACTCACACTTAATGCCATTGTAATGGCGGTAACCAATGTGTTGCTGGATTATCTGCTGATTTTCGGGCATGCCGGATTTCCGGAATGGGGCATCAAAGGGGCTGCCATCGCTTCGGTAATGGCCGAATTTGTTTCGGTACTCTTCTTCGTGATTTACACCCGCTTTACGGTGGATATCAAAAAATATGCGCTCAACAAACTGCGCTCTTTCGATTTTTCGCTGCTGCGCCGCGTACTGAGTATTTCGGTATTTATGATGTTGCAGTATTTTATTTCGCTCAGTACCTTTTTTATGCTGTTTATCGCCGTAGAGCATCTGGGACA
>CAMTPG010000225.1 GCA_947074335.1 uncultured Parabacteroides sp. | reverse complement strand
TGTCAGACAGATCTCTTTCACTTCAACACCTTTCGTGAGGCGTACAAGGTATTCTTTATTAAACCGGCTGTCGAACCAGGATACCTGATCTATCACATATCCGCTATATTCCTGATGAAGAGCATCGACCATCTCCTGGGGCAGATTTTCGTTTTCGCCCAGTGGATAAACTGTGCCCCACCAGGCCAGACTTTCATCATAGTTACTCAGTAAAACCTGTTTGATTACCCCATTGTGTCGGATGAAATAGGAGCGGCTGAATGTATTATAATAGCACAAAATAACGCATCCCGGGTAGTTGTTTTCCAGAAAACGGATATCGCAGTCGGGCTGCATCAGATAGAACTTTTGTTCGGATGTCTCGGCTGTATCATATAGCAGCGTACCGTCTTCGAGTATGAAAAGTTCGCGCGTATGGGTATAATCAAGGCTATTCGGATTGGATACTTCGCCGCACTTCAGATCCACTTTGATGCAATAATAGGGCTTTTCGATGGCACTGCGTTCAATTTTATGGATATACAGTATCTCGTAGGTTGCAAAGGGAGTAGTATAAAAACGATACTTCACGGCATTCGGCAAATCATACAAATTGTTGATTTGTACTTGTGTTAAAGCCCATTGATTTTGGGTGAACCATGACTTTCCGGGGTTTCCCTGTTCGTCGGTAAATTCAATTTCAGCCCAAAAGCTGTAATCTTTTGTCTGCTGTATATCAACCTGCGGATATTTATTCTTAAACAAGTCGGTATACGCTCTTAGAACCAATTCGGATTGAGAATCTTCGTGATCAGACTGACACGACGGGAGAAGCAAAATAATGAAAAGAAAGAGTGAGATAAAACGGTTGTTATTCATATGTTATATGTATAAAAATAATATATTTTCAATCTTATACTGCTACTTTATTTGTTTTAGCGGGGACAAAATTATATATTAATTATGACATAAAAAAAATCGATTTATCATTTTTCAAATAAAATGAATAAGATTTTTTACCACTTTCCAGCAGACTTTTCCAGCTGTTACTGTTGGGTTTTAATACATGTTCTCTACAACTTCATTTTTTTGTAAGTTTTTCAAAAATGGTACACGCATTACACCAACTCAATATCGGCAGCATAATTGCTGAAATTGTATTATAAATATAAGTACTTTCTCCGATCAAAACCTCCTCCGGATATCTTTTTGGGTGTGCATGAAGTCGGATGGCTCGCCCTCGGTTATGGATTACATACGGGTGTAAATAAAGCCCGTATCGGCATTATTGAATATTTCCGGAACAAGATTGCTGATGTCGAGTAATCACCTCTTGTTAAAAGGAATGGTGTAAATCGGGGCTTACTCGAGTAGGAAAGGAGAAGCTGATATTGTTTAGTTGAAATATGGGATTATATATAGAATAAAAACAGGTATTTAACTATTATAAAACCGTAAAAAATAAACCGTAAAAACCTAATAAATAATCAACCGAACAGCAAAGATCCAATCCAGCCGTAAAAGATCGGAAAAACGGATTTCAATCCCCTTGTAAGAGCATTGAAATCCGTTTGCAAGAGAATCGAAATGGCCTTGCAGACGGATTTAGGGCGGGGCGGGATGTAGAGATAATAATAAAATATATCGGAAATGGAACGGGCTACTTTGAGTATTCGGCATTAGCAGCATCTAAAAATATGATTTACAGTATCCGATATCGTAGGTATACTCAATAAGGCTGTCAGCCTCAAAGAAAACATTCGTCTAAAATGTTTGTTTTTATGTATAAAAGGTTTATTGAAAATAATGAGAATCCACATCCGTCCATATTGTTCTTATTTGACGGATGAAATAATGTTATCCCTGCTGATGGTTATTATCCGGGCCATTCAAGCGTGAATATGGAATCACCCCATGGTATGAAAGTAAAACAATATATATTGAAACATGAAAAAGATTGTAATAATAGACGGTGGCCCTCGTAAAACAATGAATATTGCAAAATTAGTAGAGGCCTTTATTAAGGGTGTCGGCAGTATAAGTGATGATATTGAAATAAAGCATGTACGATTATATGACTACGATTATAAAGGATGTTATTCTTGTTTGGCGTGTAAGGTGAAAGGTAGTAAATATCATGATGTCTGTGCCATAAAGGATGGTATCACAGATGTCCTTAAAGAGACCGCTTATGCAGACGGACTCTGTATTGCATCTCCAATATATTTTAGTGATATATCAGCTCAAACCAAAGCTTTCATTGAGCGACTTTGTTATCCATGGCTTGATTACAACAATGTTTGTATGGCACCTCCAAAACAACTGGCCACGGCTACCATTTATGCAATGAATGATTCACTGCCAGAGCGAATACATGAATTACTCGAACGTGTTGAATTCATTATACGTTTCGCTTTCGGCAATCAGATTCCCGAACGTGTAGCGGCTCTAAACACCATGCAGGTGAAGAATTATGACCGGTATGACTTTGGAATGTTTCCAAAGGAAATGAAAGAAGCCTGGCATGAGGAGCATTGGAAAAATGATCTGCAAAAGGCTTTTGATGCAGGCAAACACATGGCAGAAAAGATCTGCTGACGGAGATGTGGCTTTATCCTTTCTTTTATCGCCTGATAGAGGGTTCGGTAAAGCTCCTGTTATCTTTCGCATAATACCCTGTACAGTAAACAGGATATCCGTATGTGCTTTGATCTGAGAAGGGGTTATTCAGAAATTCGTTTAGAGCCTGAAAGGTCAATTTTATTTCGGCTTCCTGGTTTGTAGAAGAAACGGTTAACAGAATAATCCCGGATTTGCTGAATATGCTGTTCCTTTTTTCTGTATCATCACTTTTAAGTGCCATCAGCACATCATTATACGAATATTCGCTGGCAATGATAAAGTAACCGGTTGCACCATAGGTGAGTGATCGTATATAAACCAGATCGTCTAAACCGGATGGTGCATCAATAAATAAACCATCGGCCGGAGTATCCATCGAAACCGTGAAGTTTTGGAAAACAACTTTTCCAACCGACAGGCTCTTCCTGTTTTTTGACGTGAGTTCTTGCCGGGCTATTTTTTCGAATGTATTAGCGAATTTTTTATTGTCTGAAAAACAGCTCTCTAAATTGGATAATGATTTCAAATCAGCCAGTTTGGCGATATAAGGTCTTGAAGCAGGCATATGATTTTTATATTCGTCGGATGCCAGGGCTTCTTTTAGTTTTTGCAGATATTGTGTTCCTTTCACGTTTTCCATCACGGAGAGGCAGGGAGAGGAAAAATTAAAAGTTAAATCTACAGCCTGTTTATTTCCTTTAACTTCGGCATCGAAAGTGGTTGCAAATGAATTTTGCGGGAATGTGGCTCCGACATAAATATAAGGAGGCTCTGCAACAAGTGACCAGTTTTGTACACCGATATACTTTGTTCCGATGAAAATAGCAGTGTTTTCGGGGCTGTTATCTATGAAGCTGTCCCAGATAGGTGAAAAACCAACTGATTCACGCGATTTTCCGGCTTCCTGTCTGGCTAAAAGATCAATTTGTTGATTCCCGGCTATTATAATGATTGATAATTGCCGGCTTTCACCGGTATTTTCAGCTAAGGTAACCGATATTTGTTGGGCATTGTCAGTATGCTCAATCGTATACCATTCACCTTGAATGATCCCTTTTTCATTCGATTGAGAAGGTATATATTTACTCTCCTCACTCCCTGTTGTTACAAATAAACCATCGATCTCCCAGTCTGTTTTATTTGCTAAAGAAGCAATACCGGTCCCGCCAATTGCCGGGAATTCCAATACCGGGTGATCTAATGTCAGAGAATTTTGATTGTTGTTTTTATCGCATGAACAAAAAATCAGACAAAATGCGATACAAATAAGTTTACACAATTTCATAATACTAATAATTTAATAAATCGAACATGTTATTTTTGCATCTAAGCCGGGTTAATCGGATATAGATGGTTGTATGCTTTTCGAATAATAATAACGTTGAAAGATTTAATACTTGTTATTCGGCACAAATGTATGGTATAATATGCTATTCTGTTCGGGAAAAGGTGAATATTTGCATACATATTTTTATTGATTCTTGCAGATGTCTGTGTTTTAGTAATATAGGGAGTGTATCATTATATGATTTCTTTTTGCTTCAAATACATATCCTCAAAACATGAATATACGACAATCTTCTGAACGATTTTATAAAATTACTTCCACTTATAACCTCTAATTTTACGATGACTATTAAATCAAAATACAAAGAATATGGACAGAAAAACATTTATTAAAACCACAGGAATTATTTTGGCAGGCGGGATAACGGGAAATGCTTACGGCACAGCTTCTGTTTTCGCCGGAAATAATTCAGGAAATAATTCAGGAAATGAGACAGGAAATAATTCAGGAAATGCGACATTCGATTTCCCCCTCACCGACTTACACGTACACCGCTCTGATAAACAAACAATCGAAGATATCGTAGCCCTCTCCGAAGCCACGGGGATAAAGTTTGGCGTTATGGAAAATGTGGCTCCCTGGGGTATACGCAACGATGATGATCTGAAAACCTATCTGGATGCAGTAACCCCTTATCCGGTCTATGTGGGGCTGCAACCCATGAGTCCGGGATGGACCAAGAATCTGT
>CAMTPG010000224.1 GCA_947074335.1 uncultured Parabacteroides sp. | reverse complement strand
CCGTTTTGCAGTTCGCCCCAGACATGCAGTATGCGGCGTGTCTTTTTCTTAGGATGCCGGCTTAACAGAACCGGATATTCGGCATGTCCCAGATAGTTAAACCGGTCGCGTGCATAAAGCAGTCCGCAATTGATACCGCGTGTGTCATCGCCGTCGGAAATGATGTAGCGATAATCCGATTTATACAGAGATGTGTTATGGGTAAGCTTATGCAATACCGAATCATTTTCTACTTCGCAGAGTCCCACGAGCGCCGGTTGCTGCCATTCGCCGGCTGCCAGAATTACTTTGGCTATCTGCTGCAGTTTGTGGCGGTAACGTGTCTTTGTCCAGCGTCGCACGCCATCGGGTGTAAATTCGTCGTCTGCCGTATCGGGATTATTTTGCGGATCAAATAAATTCTCCACATTATAAAATAGCACACGAAAGAGATCCTGAGCCGAAACCGGTTGAACAGGCACCCAAAACAGAATAGTGAAAAGAAGCAGAGTTAAGGTTTTGTACATCGGAGGTCAGTTTGTTACGGATTGAGATCCGGCGTATATTCGTAAGCGCCGATTGTAGGGCCGTTGTTTTCAAGACGCGAAACGCCATACCGGTCGGTCGGGAAATTGGCGGCTATAACCGGATCAGCCTGTCCCACGCCAAGTGTGGTTGCCGAGTCGGGACGAAAATCGAAACGGTATTTATTGCGTTCGCCACCGCGTAAACGGTAAGACGGACTAACGGATGTAAAAATCACATTATTAAACTCTTCGCTGCTTTGACCAAGACTTTTAATCAGACAGTGATTAAATCGATAATCGAAAGCGCCGCCGCTGACTATCGAAAAATTGAGTTCGCCCTTCAAGGCTTCGATGCCGGCATCCAGGCTGCCGTCGATGATGCAATTATCGAAGGTGCTATTGATCGGATAAACCGCACTGTTGAAATGATTCGCCATGGTGAGTGTCTGCGTCTGACGTTTTTCGAGTGTCATAAAATTGGCCACCGTACAATGTGTGAACTGATATTCGCCGCCCAGCAAAATCATCAAACCACCGCCGGCATTGGTAAATTCGGTGTTGGAAGCATCAATACTGCAATTCAGCGCGGTAAATAAATTCTGCCCCATATTTGTGATTTGCGAATTACGAATAATCAGTTTACTGGTTCCCGGTTCCGATAATTCGCAGGTGATGCCGGTTGTCCCGTTGCGCACAATCACATGTTCGAAACGGTTGTTGAAACTTTCCGGACAAAAGAAGATGCCGCCCCATTGCGAAGGAGTCCGGTCGTAAGGCAGCACATCGTTCAGAATAAAATCGAGCCGGTCGCCTCTGAAAATAATCGGTTTGTCGGAAGTTCCTTCAGCAATCAATGTGCCGTGATTCACCACATTGGCTTTGTTGTGCATATAAAAAACGGCACCCGGTTCTATTTCTACCGTTACATCGGGATCAATGACCAGACTATCATAAATCAAATAGGGTTTAAGTGCATCCAGATAGCTGTTTTCGCTGATGATGCGACCATTTTTATAGAGATAAACATTTTGTCCGTAAGCTTCCAGTATCACAGCCTGTCGGTTGGTATTGGTGCGGAAAATAATGGAATCGTTGATCAGCAGCGGCTGATTGTCATCGCGCGGATTTACCGTAATTTCCACAAATACATATAAACTGTCGCGTCCGGGAATGCGTACATTCTGAAATAAATCGCCTTTGCGACCATCCACATTCATCCGGAAACCGGTTTCGTTGCTACCTGCCAGCATAATCTCTTCGATCAGCAGCGGCTCACTGTTTGTGTTATAGATCATAAACTGCTTTGTGGCAGAACCAATCTGTGTAAATACAGTATCGAACGACAGCGTATCCACGGAAAAGCTCAGACGCAGATTCGGGTTCGATGAATAATTTTCATCCAGCCCGTCACACGACAGCAGTGCAAGTCCTGTTAATAATGATACTATGAACCAAACAGTAAATCTTTTCATTTTATAATTTTAAATTAAAATATGTTTAGTCCTGGTCTGTTTCCTTCAAAACAAACAAGGGTGTATTTTGTTGCAAAAATTTAACAAAAAAAGAGGAAAAACACATGAAAGTGTTAATCCTCTTTTATAACGTAAAATAATTGATTTTATTTTATTTCGCCGGAATATGTTTCAGGATAGCCTGCAAATGTTCCCACCACAAACCAACTGTGTCGATTTTCAGACGTTCGTTGGGCGAATGTACATCGCGCATGGTAGGACCAAACGAAATCATATCCAGATTCGGATATTTTTCGAGGAACAAACCACATTCCAGACCTGCATGGATTGCCATGATTTTCGCCTCTTTGTGGAACAGTGCTTTGTATGTATCCTGCGCCACTTTCAGAATTTTCGAATCCGGATTCGGAGCCCAGCCCGGATAGCCGTCGCCCTGAGTTACAACGGCATCAGCCAGTTTAAATACCGAAGCCACCTGATTGGCTACCATTAGTTTATACGATTCGATTGAGCTGCGCTGGCTGGTTCCCACGATGATGGTATGATCAGCACCCATTTTTACCGAAGCCAGATTGGTTGAGGTTTCCACCAGTCCGGGCATATCATGACTCATTCCGATTACGCCGTGCGGACAGGCATTCAGCGCCAGAATCAGTTTTGTTGCCCATTCTTTGCTCACCTGTTTTTCGGGACGTTCGGCCGACTCCATCGAGATCTGCACATTCGGATCCACACGTTTCAGTTCGTTCTCAACATCAGCTGTATAATTGTTCAGTTTGATACGGATTGTCTCTTTATCTTCGCTGTGTACGCCGATAATGGCATGCGCTTCGCGTGCAATGGCATTACGCAGGTTACCGCCATCCATTTTGCAGAGGTTGAAGTCGATACCGTCGTTCATCATCAGCAACAGGAAACGGGCCAGAATTTTATTGGCATTACCCAGTCCTTTGTGGATTTCGCCACCCGAGTGACCGCCATTCAACCCTTTGATATCGATGCGGAAATACAACCGGTTTTCGGGTGCATCTTCGGCATCATAATGGAATGTTGCCTGTGTATCTTTACCGCCGGCACAACCCATAAAAATTTCGCCTTCGTCTTCGCTGTCCAGATTCAGCAGGATATTGCCTGTCATGAACCCTTTTTGCAACGCTTTGGCACCGGTTAATCCGGTCTCTTCATCCACGGTGAACAGACATTCTATCGGTCCGTGTTCGATATCATCCGAGGCCAGCACAGCCAGCTGAGCTGCCACACCAATACCATTATCGGCACCCAGTGTTGTACCTTTGGCTTTCAGCCAGTCGCCATCCACCACGGTTTCGATCGGTTCAGTTTCGAAATTATGTTTCGTATCGTTATTCTTTTCGCAAACCATATCCATGTGCGATTGCAGAATCACGGTTTCCAGATTTTCGTAACCCGGAGTAGCCGGTTTCGACATCAGAATATTTCCTGCAGCATCTTTCTTGCAGGCTACTTTGTACTCATTTGCAAAAGCTTCCAAATAAGCAATCATTTTGCCCTCTTTCTTTGACGGACGGGGCACTTGAGTTACCTGGTAAAAGAACTTCCAGACAATTTCAGGCTTTAAATCAGTAATCTTCATAATGTTAATTGTATTTCAGATGTTTCATGAAAGTTAATTATCGCAATATTTTGAGTCAAATCTATGAAAAAAACAGAATTAAATAGTTAAAACGTGCTTTCTAATGCATTAAACTCTTATATTTGCGGTCACAAATATATAGAAAATGCTAACAACGCTTCTGCTTACATTCATAATTCTTGTTATTTGTGTTGTATTACTTAGTGTAAAGGTGCTTTTAAAGAAAAACGGACGATTTTCGAGTACACACATCGACGGTAATGCGGCACTTCGGGAAAAAGGTATATGTTGTGCAAGAACACAACATAAAAAAGACAGTATGCAAAAAAATCTATATGACAGACTGAATGAAATAAACGATTAGAATAAATTTTTATAGAAATAAATTACACTTTATGAAGAACATTAACTACGTAATTAATGGCGTACTCGCAGCTGCTATTGTTGTTTTATTTGTGCTGCAGTTCGCCGGCAAAAAAGAATCTAACGCTGCTCCAACATTTGTTTCGGGTGAAGAAACTGCCGAGTTACTTCCGATAGCTTATATCAATGTAGATTCTTTGTTGGAAAATTACAACTATTCGATCGATCTGAATGAACGTATTCTGAAAATGCAGGAAGATTATCGTGTAGATATTAATCAGCGTACTAATATGCTGCGTAATGAAGTGGCCGATTTTGAGCGTAAAGTAAACAACAATGCTTTCCTGACACGCGAGCGTGCCGAACAGGAAAACAACCGCCTGATCAAGAAACAGGAAGAGTTACAGAACTACGCTGCTAAGAAAAACGAAGAATTAACTCTGATGCAGATGGATTTGAATGCACAGCTTCGTGATACAATCGTATCACAGCTGAAAATATTCAACGAATCACGCGGTTATCAGGTGATCTTCAGCAACACAATGGGCGATAATATTTTGCTGGCCAGTCCGGTATATGATATTACTGCCGAGTTTCTTGAAATTTTGAACAAGAATTATTCTTCAAATAAATAAGGTCAAACGTTTTTAGCGGGAATAATTAAGGAAGGCTGCGTCGGATTTCGATGCAGCCTTTTTTTGT
>CAMTPG010000223.1 GCA_947074335.1 uncultured Parabacteroides sp. | reverse complement strand
CGAGATTTCTGAATGTGACTGGAGTTCAGACGTGTGCTCTTCCGATCTATAAATTCCCGGAATTAAAAGAGCAGCTCTGTTTGGACTGCTCTTTCCCTTTCACACTTATTTTCAACTTTTGTTAAAATAGATAAATGTCTAATAATCTGACTACTGCAACCCACAAACACAAACTCTTTAAAAAGAATGCTTTTTTCGCGATTACTCCCGAATTTTTCCTTTTGTTCGGTTTTTAATTACTATCCATTAAAATAATAGTCAAATTTGTACATGTAAGGGGAAAGCAAAATAACCAATGAAAAATTCCCCGACGATCACCCGTTTCGACGGCCCGCATTATTTGACCAAATATGAAGAGTAAGTCTTATTCAAGGTCGACATTGAATAAGCAGCAATTTTAGAAACACGTTAATTTTTTAAAGATTATGAAACAATTATTTATGGCACTGGCAATTATAGCTTTAGCCGCAACAACCCAAATTATACATGCACAACAGACTAACATCAATGTAAACGATAATAAAGAGCCCTTTATGGTAGAGTTTTATCAGCTCAATGCCTACCTGGATCTCGATGATTATCAGATGGATGATGTATACAATATCAACGAATATTTCATCCTGCAACAAAAAGAGAGTCTGAACGGCAATCAGAACCGTAGAGACAAACGCTTACAGCAAGCGGTTTACGGCAATCTGAAACTGATGAAACAGGCACTTAACTCCGAGCAATACCGCAAATATGTGACATTGCTGAACGTGACCAACAATAATAAACGTTACCATAACATTCCCGATGCAGCACAGGATGTGTTGTATGCTGAAAATCAATGAAATGCAAAACTCTGAAATTCAATGATGTAAAAATCAACCCTTAACTTTAACCTTGATATTTTGATAAGTATAAACTCATGCTGAATTCATAACCTCAACCAATGAACAATGATTAGCTGTGATTCCCGACTCATCAACCAGGCGCAAGCCGGTTGGTGAGTCTTTTTTTTGATCAATATGTCAAAGAGCGTTATGCTTTTTCTCTGAAGAAGTAATCTGACAAAACCATACTACGGATTAACCGATGCAGTTTTATGCACATTCCGATGCTCATTCTTCAATCGGTTAGAATGCGGATCATGGCAAGCCATACAACTCATTCCGGCATACATACCTGTAGGTGTTTTATCATCTTCGGAAGCTACGGCATGCACACCGTCGGGCGCATGACATTGCATACACAGCCGCGCATTCGGATCGGCAGATTGTGTTATTACCGAATCCTGCATCTGCATCCCGACAGTTTGCAGATGCTTCGAAGCAAGATGTCGGCGGTCGGCCCGCATATACAGTGCCGTGGCCGGGCGGTGCATTTTTACGGATAAAGAATCGCGCTCCGAAGCCGGCAAATCGGCATAAGCCGGATAAACCGCCTGTTCGCCATGCATCTGATGACACGCCAGACAGGTGATTGCCGGCCGTCCGGCCTGAACCTTGTCTTTTATATGCCAATCGGCCGGATCACGACTTTCCATATTCATCAGCGAATGGATATCGCCATCGTAAAACATGCCGTGACACCGGAAGCAGTCTGCATACGGTTTCTCCATCCGGTTATGCGCTTCGTCCATAAAAATCATTTCGTATGTTGTAGCATGCGCGCCCGAGCGCCAGCCGCTGTATTCGGTCTGATGACACGACTGACACCGTGCTGCAACCGCCAGCGCCTGCGATTCGTTCAGATAAATATCGCGGTTTGTTTTCTTGTCAAACCAGTGCGAATGCATCATACCTGCCTTTTCTTTCAAGCCGCGAAAACCGTGACTCAAAGCTGTGCCGTGACATTCGCGGCAGGCAACCGAGGCGTGCGCCGATGATTTCCAGGCCGCATGACTGTCGCGAATTTCATGACACTGCATGCAGGTATATTCCGGATCGAGCCTGTTCCAGGCCGTATACGATAAGATGATAATCAGCAGAATACCGGCCACGCCGGCTATTCCGATAAAGAGTCCCTGTTTCTTCATACACTTACACACTCCATTGGTTAACAATATGTTCGCCGGTACGATAAGCCAGCGCCAAAATGGTTAATACCGGATTAAAACCGCCATTGGTTACCATCAGCGAACCATCGGCAATATACAGATTATCCAGATCGTGAACGCGCCCAAACCGGTCGGTCACCGAAGTTGCCGGATCATCGCCCATGCGGCAGGTTCCCGCCTGATGCTGTCCGCCCGTCATGCCGCCGCCACCGCCATGTTGCCAGGTTTGATAAGCACCCGCCTTTTTCAGGATCGCTTCGGCTTTGGAGGCCAGAAAATTACAATGTTTCTCGTCGATCGGATGCCGTGATCCGGTATTTACAACCACCGGAACGCCCCAATAATCCCTGACACGATCGGAAACCATGACGCGCGAATCAAAATTGGGAATCTCCTGAATCGGTCCGATCATGCGCCCCAGCCGGTGATAATTTTCGCGCTGATACTGCTTATGCGCTTTCCCCCAGCGCGGCGCACCCGGCGGACGATGCTGCGAAAAGGCATAGGGCAACTGATAAAACTCGTTACACAACACGCCTCCGCCTATAATTCCCTCATTATGATGATTATAATCCATAATCGCCACACAGGCGCCCGGACCCGAAAGATCCAGCAAATCAAAATCGAATAAACCCGAAGCACCGGTATAAGCATGTCCCTGCAAATTTCGTCCTACCCAGTCGTTCCGGTTGCCGATACCTTTCGGAAAATGCGACGAGGCCGAATTCAGCAACAAACGCGCCGTCTCGCTGGCCGAGGCCGAAACCACAATGATATCGGCCTCCAGCCGGTGCGATTTTTTATCGGCATCAAAATATGAAACAGCGGTAGCACGCCTGCCATCGGTTTCGATATGATACACAAAACTATTGGTTTTCAGCTCACAATTGCCGGTTGCAAGGGCTGTGGGAATCACTGTATTGTGTGTGCCGTTTTTAGCATCTATCGGACAGGCAAATCCGCAACAGGTACGATTTCGGATGCAACCCGCACGCCCGTTGTAAGGCACCGAATTGCGCAACATCGGAATTGAAAAGGGATGCAGCCCCATTTCGCGACAAACTCCGTCCAGAAAAGCGCCGTCGCGATTATACTCGAATGCCGGCATCGGATAGCTTTGATGTTGATTTGGGGCAAACGGATTTTGCGACATATCGCCCGAGACGCCGATCTCCTGCTCGGCCTTATCGTAATAGGGCGCCAGATCCTCATAACTGATCGGCCAGTCGGCCAGCGTTGAGCCCGGCACCGCGCCATAAACCGACTTCATCTTAAAATCTTCGGGCATAAATCGCCACGCCATTGCGCCATACGAAACCGTGCCCGAACCTACGCAGGCTGCCACATGATTATAGGCATAACTTTGTGCCGTAACCAGTTGCTCGCTCCCGTCGTCGTGGCGCACCACACGCGGATTTTTCTCCCAGTCGGGCCCGAAAGCCGATCCCAGCTCCTGCACACGTTGCGAAATCAGTTCATCGTTTATATGTTTATCGTACGAAGGCCAGTCGCCCCGCTCAAAAAGTGTCACCCGGATTCCGCTCTGCGCCAACTCTTTGGCCATAACGCCTCCACCCGCTCCTGCGCCAACTACAATGGCGCTCAATTGTTTATTTTTCATACCTGTTCTGACCGATTAAAAGTGGATAATCCAGTTTCATCATGCGGTAACTCACATAATCTTTGTTTCCGCCATGCCGCGGCGATCCGTAAAAGCCCTGCATGGTGTGTGCCAGAATCAGCTCAAAAAATGCCTTTTGCGTAGTTTGCGGCCAGTATCGGGCGGGCAGTTCGCCGCGCTCCATCAGCTCCAGCATAGCAATTTGCTGCGCGCCGGTAAGCTCCGCAAACGAGTTGCCGTACAATGCCTGGCTGCAAGCCTCAACACCGGCAAGCCCCTGACGGTAAGTCTGTTTATGCTGCGGAAAACGCTGATATAATAATTTGTCTATATAATGAATTACGCCGGCTTCGCGCGCGCCCGGATAATCATCAGCCGGAATGAGTTGTTCGCAAATGGCATCGATAGCGGATGCTTCCTGTGCTGTAAATCCGGAATACCATACCGGCGCGGCAGAGGGCCGGCAGGATGGCAAAAAAAGCACACTTCCGTAAAGCAGCATGCATTGTTTGATAAATTGCCTTCGATTAGACTTCATCGATTGTATTGATTTAAGGGTTATCGATTTGTTTTTTCATTCGGAAAATCAAAAATAGTATAAAAAGAATGGATTTAAGGGTGCAGAGGGAATTATTTTTTAAGAAATTTTACAAAAAAGATGCTGTTTATCAAATTTCAGTCGGATAATCAAGCTTTGTTTATCGCCGTATTAAAGCATCATTATAATACCAACCTAAAATAAACAGGTCATGATGTATAAAAATCAACAGGATGCAAAACCAATCTTAGAATCCTGACAGGATTCATTAAAATCCTGTCAGGATTTTAATGAATCGTGACGTGATTTAGTTAAATCCTGCCATTCACTTGACTTTCGACTGTAAAGCTGTTATATTTGTAATACCATGAAAATTAAATAAAAACCTTCTACTTATGGCAAAATACATTAAACAGGAAATGAGTAATCTGAATAATTCGGATAAACCACAAACATTCTATCGACTGGAAACCATCGGAAACATC
>CAMTPG010000222.1 GCA_947074335.1 uncultured Parabacteroides sp. | reverse complement strand
GAGATTTCTGAATGTGACTGGAGTTCAGACGTGTGCTCTTCCGATCTAACACGCGCGCGGTGCGGGTATAAAACACCCAGATCTTCTCGCCGCCGCCGGTATAAACGCCGGTCAGAATGGCCAGTTTATCTTTTTCCATGGCTTTGCGCAGCGTCTCCTCTACGGCTTCCATTTGGGCAGCCAGTTCGTCAGAAGGCATTCCTTTTTCATCACCATCATATTTCCAGGTAATTTCTACCCGTTCTTTAAATTTTCCGGAACGAACAAATTCCATGATTTTATCGCGTCCGGCGATAATCACCATCTGACTGTTATCCGTTTCGGATAAAGCCGTAAACCAATCATTTCCCAGTTTCATAGCTTTTAAATTTCTTGTTTATATTTAATCATGCCGATTCAGACAGCCGAAGCAGCACGCTCTTCACGCTTTCGTTTCTTCCATAACTGCCACGAATTGAAAAAGTTTTGCCACAACACATAAGATCCGGGCACTACCGATGAAATCGGATCCAGATAGGTATAAGCCATCCAGATGGCTAACACCGTATTTTTCTGACCCAGTGCCTGTCCTGCACTGATGCGATCGCTGAAGCGACTGCCCACCGATTTGCCCAAAGCAAACTGAATCACACAAACTACCAGTCCGGTGGCAGCCAAAGCCACTTCGGCGCCCCACGGAGCATCACTGGTAACCAGTGATTTTACCGTTTGCGCGGTTACAATAACCAGTGCCACACACCAAAGATAAAAGGCCAAATCGGTTAATCCTAACAAAAAGCGATGAATCTTGGGCAAACAATACCGAAAGAGCATGGCAAGCAGGAAAGGAAAGATTAACAGCGGGAGTACTTTGGTCAGAATCTTCAGAAATGCGTCGAAAAAGGTGATGTTGGCATGCGGTTCCACCAACGGAAAAAGCAGCGGAACCATAATGGCAGCACAAACATTCGATAATAAGGTATAAGTTGTCAGGCTCGACGCACTGCCGCCCAGTTTGGCCGTGATTACGGCTGCGGCGGTGGCCGTGGGACAAATTAAACACACCATCGCTCCTTCGAGCAGCTCTTTGCAGGTTCCGTTTTGTGGAAAAATAACCAGCACAGCCGCAATGGATGTGGCAGCGATCAGCTGAAATAATATTAGCCAGATATGCCATGCCGACGGCAACAACTCCTGAGGCCGCACTTTACAAAAGGTCAGTAATAACTGAGCAAAAATCAAAAACGGAATCAACCAGGCAATGCAGCTGTTTATAACAGGTTTGGCAGGATCGAGAGCCGGGAAAGCGGCAAAAATAAAATAAGCAATCGTACCTGTCACCATAGCTAAAGGAAGTGCCCAGTTCCTGATAAATTTCAACATATTATCCTTATTATGCCGACAAAGATAATACAAAAAAGCGCCGTCTGCATCAAACAGACAGCGCTTTTATAAGTTCGCATACATCCGGCAGTATCCGGAGAGTATATCAGTTTTTGTATTTATTTACGGAAAGGCGCTTTCACCAGTTGAGCTTTCAGATTGCGATTACGCACTTTGATGAAAATCTCGCTGCCGATTTTTGCATATTCGGGTTTGATGTAACCCATGCCGATGCCTTTTTTCAATACAGGCGACATGGTACCCGAGGTAACTACACCAATCACTTCATCGTCGGCATTTACAATTTCGTAGCCGTGACGCGGAATGCCTTTGTCGATCATTTCGAAAGCACAGAGTTTACGGCTCACGCCCTCTTTTTTCTGCGTTTCGATAGCAGCGCGGTTGGTAAAGTTGTTGCCTTCGTTGAATTTGGTAATCCAGCCCAAACCGGCTTCGATAGGCGATGTGGTATCGTCGATATCATTGCCATACAGACAGAAAGCCATTTCCAGACGAAGCGTATCGCGTGCACCCAGACCAATCGGCTTAATGCCTTCGGGCTCGCCCGCTTTAAACAATTCATCCCAGATTTTCGAGGCATGCGCCGGATCGAAATAAAGTTCGAAACCGCCGGCTCCTGTATAGCCTGTGTTGGAGATGATTACATTTTCGCAGCCGGCAAACGGACCGGTCACAAAAGAGTAATAAGGAATCGCCGATAAATCGACCGGCGTAAGTTTTTGCATTACTTCGAGTGCCTTCGGACCCTGAACAGCCAGCTGTGCCATTCTGTCGGATGCATTTTCCAGCTCGGCATCCATGGTATTGTGCTCCACACACCAATCCCAGTCTTTCCGGATATTGCCGGCATTCACCACCAACATGTATTTTTCGGGTTCGTAATAATATACCAGCAAATCATCTACAATGCCGCCTTTATCATTCGGGAAACAGGTATATTGTGCTTTTCCCGGCACCAGCGAAGCCACATCGTTCGATGTTACGCTCTGTACAAATTCGAGCGCTTTCGGACCTTTCACCCAAAATTCGCCCATGTGTGAAACATCAAATACACCTACGCCATTCACCACGGTGAGATGTTCGTCGATAATGCCTGTATATTCGATCGGCATATTGTAACCTGCAAATTCATGCATTTTGGCACCTTTGGCAATGTGCACATCAGTAAAAGGAGTTGTCTTCATGTAATTGTATACTATTTAAGATTTCTGAGTAAGTAGTTCTGCTATTTTAACCAGTGTTTCTGTGCTTTTCTGCAAGGATTGCACCGGCAGGAATTCATACCGACCGTGAAAATTCAATCCGCCGGTAAATATATTCGGACAGGGAAGCCCCATAAACGATAATCGCGCTCCGTCTGTTCCGCCGCGAATCGGCTTAACAATCGGATTTACGCCGGCTGCTTTCATGGCATCGAAAGCCAGATCGATGATGTAAGGTTTATCTTCCACCATTTTGCGCATATTATAATATTGATCGCGTATTTCGAAAGTTGTACTGCCCGGATGCAGACGGTTCATCTGATCCACAAAAAACTGAATCATCTCTTTTTTATTTCTGAACAGCTCTTCATCGTGATCGCGGATGATGTACGAAAGCGTGGCCTCTTCTACCGTGCCATGCATGGCTGTAAGATGAAAAAAACCTTCGTATCCGGTTGTATGTTCGGGGCGTTGCGGCACAGGCAGCCACGAAGCAAACTCTACGGCAAGCAGCGAGGCATTAACCATTTTATTTTTGGCATAACCCGGATGCACATTCAATCCTTTGAAACGGATCTTGGTTACAGCGGCATTGAAATTTTCGTATTCGAGTTCGCCCAGCTGACCGCCATCCACGGTATAAGCCCATTTACAGCCGAATTTCTCCACATCAAAATGGTTGGCACCGGCACCAATCTCTTCATCGGGTGTGAAGGCGATGCGTATTTTGCCATGTTCTGTTTCGGGATGCTCTTTCAGGTATTGCATGGCTCCGATGATGGCAGCCACACCGGCTTTATCATCGGCACCCAACAGTGTTTTACCATCGGTAACCACAAGTTCCTGTCCGGGATAATCGTTAAGCTCGGGAAACATTTCGGCCGAAAGTATAATATTTTCTTTTTCTGAAAGCACAATCGGATCGCCGGTATAGGTTACCACACGCGGCTTCACATTTTTGCCCGTCAGATCGGGACTGGTATCCAGATGAGCGATAAAACCGATTACGGGAACCGGCTTTTGGGTATTAGCCGGCAAAGTTGCCATCACATAACTGTTCTCGTCGATCGAGATCTCTTCAAGTCCGAGGGCTTTCAGCTCTTTCACCAGCTCTTCCGCAAAAACACGCTGCCCCGGTGTACTGGGAGTTGTGTTTGTGTCTTCACTCGATTCGGTATCGAATGTTACATATTTTAAAAATCGTTCTAAGACTGTCATGGTGTTCTCATTTTACAATTAACAGATAAATTTTTGGCTTTCGTTTTCGGGATCGATTCGTAGATTCGTGCCGAAAAGCGAAAGCCAAAGATAATCATTTTTGCAAGTTGCCTTACAAATATCAATTAAAAACTGCTGCTGCCGTCAAAACAATGGGTACAAACTTTACATTTTGGCAGACCGATAGCCTCGATAAGCGTTTCGAGTGTGTTAAATTTCAGTGAACTGAGTCCGAAACGATCTGCAATAATCTGAACCATCTGCTGATACTGGGGCGAATCGGTAGTGGCATATTTTTCGAGATTCATATTGCCGTCGCCCTCAATTTCCTGAATAATCTGACGGGTGATCAGCTCCATATCACTCTTTGAAGAGGTAAAGCCGATAAAGGGACATCCGTAGATAAGCGGCGGACAGGCAATACGCATATGCACCTCTTTTGCGCCGTAATCGTACAGAATCTTCACATTATCGCGGAGCTGTGTACCGCGTACAATCGAATCATCGCAAAACAAAATGCGTTTGTTTTGCAGCATGGCCCGGTTGGGGATGAGTTTCATTTTTGCCACCAGACTGCGCATGCTTTGATTGGCCGGTGTAAAACTGCGCGGCCAGGTAGGTGTATATTTTGTAATGGCACGATGATACGGAACACCTTTGCCTTCGGCATAACCCAATGCCATGCCTACGCCCGAATCGGGTATACCACAGGCACAGTCTACTTCCGAATCATCCTTCTGCCCCATTTTAAAACCGCTGGTAAAACGCACCTCTTCTACATTTTTCCCTTCGTAGCAGGAAACGGGAAATCCGTAATACACCCAGAGGAACGAGCAGACCTGCATCTTCTCGTTGGGTTTGCGCATCTGTTCGAGTCCGTCGGCACGCAT
>CAMTPG010000221.1 GCA_947074335.1 uncultured Parabacteroides sp. | reverse complement strand
TTTTACAATTGATATATCTATTTGCTATGGATATATATGAATGCTGTCTGTAAAAGTATTTACAACTAATATATACAATTGATATTAATATAATTACTTACAACTAACATAAGTATTTTCGACCTATGAAATTTATTGGAATTATTCCGGCCCGCTATGCTTCTACCCGTTTTCCGGGCAAGCCGCTGGCCGATATGCAGGGAAAACCCATGATTCAACGGGTTTACGAACAGGCAAGCCGCGTACTGGATCTGGTCTGTGTGGCAACCGACGATTTGCGTATTGAAGCTGCAGTAAAAGCTTTTGGCGGCCGGGTTGTTATGACTTCCGATCAGCATAAAAGCGGAACAGATCGTTGCTATGAGGCATTTACAAAAGCCGGCAAAGGTTGCGACGTGATCATTAATATTCAGGGTGACGAGCCTTTTATTCAACCCGAACAAATTGAAACGTTAAAGACCTGCTTTGCAGATGCTTCTACAGAAATTGCAACATTGGTTAAACCCTTCGGTGCGGATGATGATTTTGAAACGAAACTATTTAATCCCAATACACCAAAAGTTGTATTAAATAAACAGGGAGAAGCCCTGTATTTCAGTCGCTCGGTGATTCCTTATCTCCGCGGTAAAAACTATACCGAATGGTTATCTAATCATACCTATTATAAACACATCGGTATGTATGCCTATCGTGCAGATGTGTTAAAAGCCATTACGGCACTGCCACAATCGCCGCTTGAGCTGGCCGAAAGTCTGGAACAGTTACGCTGGATAGAAAACGGATATAAAATAAAAACCGGAATTACACATCAGGAAACCATCGGTATTGATACGCCTGAAGATCTGGAAAAAGCACTGAACCTATTAACAAAAACAGATTCGTAAATCCTGTTGTCCGGTTTATGAATTCGGGAACAATATAAAAGCATCCGAAACAGATTCTGTTTATTCAGAAATATAATGTTGAATATCTGTCTATTCAGAATTACATTGCCTGATCAGGGTTGATTCGGATAACAATGTGAATCATTATGCCGACAGAGCTATACATTATAGCCTGGTTTATGCCTTTAAAATAAAAAAGCTCCGATCAGAAATATGGATCGGAGCTTTTTATATATCAACAGTTAAACTGCAAGATTCATTTTTATAACATTAGCGTTTGCGCTGTTGTTTCTGTTTATCCAACTGAGATTGTTGTGCTTTCTGAGCCTCTTCCAGACGTTTCATAAAGTTTGAACGTTTAACAGGCTTCTTCTTGTTTGCTTCCATTTTTGCCAACAGTTTATCTTCGTTGATTGTATAACGGAAGACCATAGTCTGTGCAATTGTAATCAAAGTTGAGATAAAGTAGTAATAGGTAAGACCTGAAGCATATGAGTTGAAGAATACAAACATCATCAACGGCATCATATACATCATGGCTTTCATACCCGGCATTTGCTGCTGACCTGTATTGGTCTGATCCATATTGAATTTAGTATAAACAATATTGGTTGCCGTCATCAACAGACAGAACAAACTGATATGATTACCGAAATAAGGCGTGATCACCGGAATATAAGTATTCCAACTGATGATTGCATCGTAAGTAGACAAATCGTGCGCCCAAAGGAAACTCTGATGACGCAATTCGATGGCCGACGGGAAGAACATGAACAACGCGATCAAAATCGGCATCTGCAGCAGCATCGGGATACAACCCGACATCGGACTGGCTCCGGCACGACTGTATAAATCCATGGTGGCACGCTGACGTTCCATCGCCATCTCTTTACCCGGATATTTCTGATTCAACTCTTCCACCTGCGGACGCAATACACGCATCTTAGCCGATGAAATATACGATTTGTATGTCAGCGGGAAAAGAATCATCTTCACAATTACCGTCATCAGGAAGATCAACAATCCGTAGTTACGAATAAACTGACCAAGGAAGTTAAACAACGGAATCACAAAGAACTGATTCACCCAGCGGAAAATACCCCAACCCAGCGGTACAATACGTTCCAGATCGAGCTGATTCTCTTTTACCACGCCGTCATCATACGATTTAAGCAGTGTAAACTGATTCGGGCCGAAATAAAAACGCAGATTTGTCGGCGCATTGCCACGCAAATCAAACGGTACAGCCATGGTTGTTTTATATTCTTTCAGGAAAGGATCAGTCAAAGGTAAAGGTTTAGAATCGATCGTTGCAGATTCGAAACCGTTATTTTGATCCGCGATCAGTACAGTCGAGAAATACATATCTTTATAAGCAATCCATTGCATACGGTTTGCAAATGATTTGCTGTCGTTTTTCGATTCACTCAAATGACCGGAATTACGATCCATCGAACGATAATTCAGGGTTGCATAACGATCTTCGAATTTACGACCTTTTTCCTGCTGTCTGATTTTCTGTTGCCATAACAGATCCAATGAAGTGGTTGAAGGTGATAATACACCGTTCAATCCTACAGACTGCATGGTAAAATCTACCATGTAATCGTCGGGACTTACTGTATAAATAAAATCGAGACTGCTTCCTTCGCCGGCATTCAGACGCATAATAACAGTATTGGGATCTGCTCCTTTTACCGGTTCAAAATAAAGCTCACTGGTACTGATTACCCGATTATCGGCAGTTACCAGTGTAAAATCGAATTTCGAATCATTCTCGTTAAATAAAATCAGCGGTTCACCCAGGTAATTATCATATTTCTTTAAACGTGCATAACTCACGCGTCCGCCTTTATTGCTTAAATGAAGTTCAACCAGATCATTTTCCAAAACGGTTGTACCTTCCTGTCCCAACATAGCCGGCGCAAATGCACCATAGCTGTTTTGCAAACGGGTTAAACGAACCGAATCGGGCAAAGCCGCAAACTCAGTTTCCTGAGCTGCAGCTTTTGCTATTTCCTGTTGTACTTCAATTTGTTTTGTTTGTTCAACCTGAGCAATCGAATCCTGCATTCGTCTTTGTATCTCCAACTGCTCGGGAGAGGGGCGGTTTAACCAGGTAAAACCGATTACAACAGCCCCGATAAGTAGAAATCCTAAAATAGTGTTTTTATCCATCTGGAATTATTATTTTTTATTATCGATAGCAGCTTTCACGAAGCTGACAAAAAGCGGGTTCGGATTAACAACTGTACTATTATATTCCGGATGATACTGAACACCTACAAACCATTTAAGTTCGGGTATTTCTACCACTTCAACCAAACCCGACTCCGGATTTGTACCCACGCATTTCATACCGGCAGCTTCGAATTTATCGCGATATTCGCTGTTGAACTCGAAACGATGACGGTGACGTTCCTGAATATGAGATTTGAAGTAAGCATCAAATACCTTGCTTCCTTTTTCCAGTACACAATCGTAACCGCCCAGACGCATCGAACCACCCATGTTGGTTACATTTTTCTGCTCTTCCATCAGGTCGATTACTTTATAGGGTGTATGCGGATCCATCTCGGTTGAGTTAGCATCTTTCATACCTAACACATCACGGGCAAATTCAATCACCATACACTGCATACCCAGACAGATACCCAGACAAGGCACATCATTTTCGCGGGCATATTTCAAAGCTGAAAACTTACCTTCGATACCACGCTGTCCGAAACCGGGAGCGATCAGAATACCATCCATATCTTTTAATGTTTCGGCAGCATTCTCGTCGGTAATTTTTTCAGAATGGAAAAGATGTAAATCCAGTTTGCGATCATTATAAATTGCGGCCTGCAATAACGACTCATCGATTGATTTGTAAGCATCCTGCAATTCCACATATTTACCAACCAGACCGATTTTCACCGTTTCGGTTGCATTTGTTTTCTTAGCCAGGAATTCGTTCCAGTTTTTCATCTCCGGAGTAGGACCAACTTCAAGCCCTGTTTTACGAAGAATCACCTCATCCATTTTCTGACGCTGCAATACCAAAGGTACTTCGTAAATGGTAGGCACGTCGATCGACTGGATCACGGCATCTTTTTCCACATTACAGAACAAAGCTACTTTATTCAGAATAGTCTGACTCAGTTCGCGTTCGGTACGCAAAACAAGCACATCGGGCTGAATACCCAGCTCCTGCAATTGTTTAACAGAATGCTGTGTAGGTTTTGTTTTAAACTCTTTGGCTGCAGCAATGTAAGGCACATAAGTTAAATGCACACAAACACAATTACGACCCAATTCCCATTTCAGCTGACGAACACTTTCAATATAGGGTAATGACTCGATATCGCCTACTGTTCCGCCGATTTCTGTAATTACGAAATCATATTTATATTTAGTACCCAGCAATTTCACATTACGCTTGATCTCGTCGGTGATATGCGGAACTACCTGAACGGTTTTACCCAGATAATCACCTTTACGCTCTTTATCAATTACACTCTGATAAATACGGCCGGTTGTGATATTATTTGCACGGGTAGTAGGAATATTCAGAAAACGTTCGTAATGCCCTAAATCCAAATCAGCCTCATGTCCGTCTACAGTAACATAGCATTCCCCGTGTTCGTACGGGTTCAATGTGCCCGGATCGATATTAATATAGGGGTCAAACTTCTGAATGGTAACTTTATAACCTCTTGCCTGAAGTAGTTTACCTAATGAAGCAGCAATAATTCCTTTACCTAATGAAGAAACTACACCGCCCGTAACAAAAATGTACTTTGTATCTGCCACGATAGATCGGAAGAGCACACGTCTGAACTCCAGTCACATTCAGAAAACTCGTAT
>CAMTPG010000220.1 GCA_947074335.1 uncultured Parabacteroides sp. | reverse complement strand
AGTATAACAACAACCAATGCAAGAATCGTAACACAATATAAAATAAGTGCTACAGTTCCTATAATCCATTGTATATATATAGCGGCTAACATGACATCAATAAGCTGACCGGTTTAAACTATTGAGTAAAGATAAAGTTATTTATTTATTATTAATCGGGATATTTTCTTTTTTTGATAAACAGGTTTGTCGTATCATTGTTCATTCTTTATTATTTTTACAGCTCATTTAAATGAAAATCTATGATCACCTATATTATTCTTGCCGTAACTATTCTGGTTTCGATCTATTGTTTCAATAATCAGGCGCTTTTTTATAAACTGGCACTGATTCCGTCGCGTGTCATTCATCAAAAAGAATGGTACCGTATAATTACGCATGGTTTTGTACATGCTGATATGACACATCTGTTTGTCAATATGTTTACATTCTGGTCGTTTGGTATTTATATTGAGCGTGCATTTAAATCCATCGGATTAGGTTCGCTGGGTTTTATCGGATTGTATTTTGGCGGCATGATTGCAGCTTCTGTTTACGATCTGATTAAACGTCGGAATGATCCCTATTATGTTTCGATTGGTGCTTCGGGTGCGGTTTCTGCCGTTTTGTTTACCTCTATCTTTCTGAATCCCTGGAGTAAAATACTCTTTTTTGCCGTGATCCCGATTCCGGGTATTTTGTTTGGTGTGCTTTATTTACTGTATTGTCAGTTTATGAGCCGTCGCGTGGGCGACCGGATTAATCACAATGCTCACTTTTACGGAGCATTATACGGCGTGCTTTATCCGGCAATTCTGGAACCTGCTTTGATTCAGCATTTCTTTTCTTATTTTTAATGCAGGTTATTTTTGTGTCTCACGGATTGAATCATACGATTTATTTATACAATCTCTGTTGATATATATCTGTAAAATCAGATTTTCTTTAAACAGACCGGTTGTTCTTTTGCTTGTCTGAATCAAATCCTGTAGAATAAGAATAAAAGATAAGGTTCCGGTTAAATGAAAAGAGTCCGGTAAAATACCGAACTCTTTACGGGATTAATGTTTAATCTGTCCAATTTTGGTTAATCTAAAATTCTTCAGGCTGCTGCCTTTCGGGATTTAGAATCCGCCGCCCGGAGGCGGTCCCATCGGTCGTCCGCCACCATGTCCGCGTCCAGGTCCCGGCATCTGTACATCTTTCATGGATGCTCCGCCTTTGAAAATGCTGAAGCGATAAATGAAATGGAACATAAAATAGCTGCCCAGCGTATTGTATTCGTTATCCTGAATATAACTGGCTGTTACCGTACGCGAAATGTTGCTTCGCTGTTGCAGAATATCATAGATCTTGAATCGAAGTGTGGCCTGATTGCCACGCAGGAATGATTTCGAAGCCGATGCATTCCAAAGCACTTCGTTCTGCTGATATCCGGCAGAGTATCCGGAGTTTTTAGACCAGTTGATATCACTTTCCACTTTAAATTCCCAGGGCAGATAGATTGTGGTTGATCCGCCAACTCCGTAATTAAACACATTCAGATCATTTTGTCCCTGCAGTGAATTTCGGGTTCCGTTATAACGGATATTCGCATTGACGCCTAAATCAAGGAAAGAGGATCGGAAATCGATGCCGGCACGTTCCATCAACACCCAGTTTTTGTTGGTGTTTTTATCTTCGTTGATGTAACCGTTGCTGTTGGCATACGACATCATAGTCATTGAGTTTACCGAGAATTTGCGATTACGTAACGGCGAATTGAACATAACACGCATGTTTCCGTTGTAATTGCCACTCATGTTATCGTACGTTGTCATCTTTTTACCGGTGGTACCTTCGTAAACCGATTTGGTAACAATGTCGTTAATCACGTAATTCAAATTCATAATCACCATCAGTGCTGTCTGGCTTTCGGGTACGAATTTCGAGAAATGCACCATCATGTTGTTAGTATACGAGGGTTTCAAATCCGGATTACCCATTGTGGTATTCAACGGATTAGAGATGTTGGCAACAGGTTGAAGCTGTGCCATTGTGGGTTGTGTAGTTCGACCGCGATAATTGATACGTAAATTGGTTCGTTTGTCAAAGCGATAATTAAACCGGAACATCGGCGAGAGATTTACCACATTGCGGGTAAGCTTGGATAAAACCGTATCGCCTACAAAGTTTTCACTGGTGCTGTGCGACGGATCCACGGTAAGACCAATGGTATAATCGAATTTCTCGCGCACGGATTTAAAAGATAAACTAACTTGCTGATTGATGAAGTTATTTCGGTAACTCTGACTATATGCTGTGTCGAGCACATTATAATTTTCGCCCCATTCATCGATTGTATAGGTATTTTTAAGTGATTTCTGTTTGTTCTGACGAATGCTGTAGGTTGCCTGCAGGAAATTATTTCGTCCCAGCGGTTCTACCCATGATAAATAGGCGCGATAATTAAATCCGGTATTGTCGTAACGGAAACGCTGATCGATAACTTCGGAAGAGGCATCGGGAGCTTCCAGATAATATTCGGTATCCGAATAGTTGAATCCTTTATTGTGTGTATCGCTTACGCCTCCCTGTAAAGATCCGCTTAATACGCGACCCTTATTATTCAGTTTTCGGCTGAATTCCAAACGGGCATTCAGGTTATATCCGTGTCCGTCGGAGAAATAATCCGACATACCCACATTGACACTGTCCATTTCGCCATTCAGTGTATTGAAGAATGAATTTTGTCGCTCACTGCTTGTACTGTAACTGAAGCTGGGCTGAAATATAATTTGTGTCAGTGTATCGGGTTTCCATTCCAGGCGGAAATCGGCACCGATGTTATCACTTTTCGTGCGACTGGCATTGTCTTCATTGTAATAAGAGCTGCTGTCGCCGGGCAAAATGTTCTGCTGGTTGCGTTTATTCAGGGCATCATTATCCGAATGCGAATAACGCACATTTCCTCCCAGTGTGGTTAACGGATTAAATTCTTTACTGAAATTCATACCGGCATTGCCCGACGAAGTAATACCGTTGCCGGCTCCGCCGCCCGTTCGGCCGCGCGGTCCGCCCATACCCTGAAACATGGAAGAGGATAAATCCGAAAAGCCCATATTGTTGGTATTATTGGCGCCGCCCATAATGGTAAACTGGTCATTATTGATGAACCTGTTCACCATGGCATTACCTTCGTATCTGTCTTTATTTCCGTAACCGGCATAGGCATTACCAAACCAACCCTGTTTCATGCCGGGTTTTACAGTCAGGTTAATTACGGTCTCTTCTTCGCCGTCATCGAAACCTGTCATTTTGGCCATATCGCTTAATTTATCCAATACCTGCACTTTATCCACCATTTTAGAGGGAAGATTCTTGGAGGCAACTTTCGGATCGTCAGAGAAAAATTCTTTTCCGTCTACCAGCACTTTCTTGATCTCTTTTCCGTTGACCGTGATTTTTCCTTCGCTGTCTACCTCTACACCGGGCATTTTCTTTAACAGATCTTCCAGCATGGAACCTTCGGAGAGTTTATACGAATCGGCGTTGTATTCGACGGTGTCGTTTCTCACTGTTACTTCAGGAGCTTTTCCGATTACAACCGCTTCTCCCAGTTGAATGGCTCCGTCGCTTAAAGCCAGTTTACCTAAACGTACCGGATCGGTTTTTCCCGAAATCTGTAAAGGCTGATATAACGGATCAAATCCGATAAAAGAAACATTCAGCAGATAATTTCCTTTTTTGATATTTTTTAAAACGAAACTTCCGTTTTTCGAACTGGCTACGCCGCCCACCATCGTGCTGTCTTTCACATTAAGCAACCGGATGGTTGCCTGTTCGATAGGTTCGTCTGTTCCCTCTTCAACAATTGTTCCGGTAATTTCAACACCTTCCTGTTGTGCGAAAGCCGAAACTGTCATCATCATCCATACAATTACCAAAATGTATCTGCCTAATTTCATAACTTTTATTTTATCATTAGTGATATTTAATTTCGAAAAGATAGACTTTTTAAATGGGCTAAAGTTTAATAACACTTTAAATGATTTAGATATATTAACATTCTACACTCTTTTATTGTTATCTAAATAACCAACCTGAAAACTGCAATATCACATAAATTAATTAATCTGATAAGATTTAACATATATTGCAAATCACTGTATGTGATTAATTTGTTTAATTTTGTACAATCAGATCCGCAAATTTTAATAGTAAATAATATAGTCTATGAAAACAACAGTCTTTTCTTTTATCTGTGCATTGACATTACTGGTAAGTTGTCAGTCGGAACCCATAGAAGAATATGAAGTAATTCCACAACCGGTTTCCATGACCTATAAATCCGGCAGGGTAAAGCTGAATTCGGCACCCGATGTCTCTTTTCCGGCATCGCTGGCCGGTGAAGCCGTTTTGCTGGAAGCAGCATTGGTCCATGATTATGCGATGAACCCCAAATTGATACAAGATGGGAAAAAAGGCCAAATAGAATTGATTTTGGATACAACTGTTTTGAAGGAGCAGCCAGAAGGATATCTGCTTGATTCCGAATCGGGCCGTGTGCAGATAAAAGCACCAAAACCTGCAGGAATCATGAACGGGATACAGACTTTGCGACAAATTATCCAAAAGGAGAACAACGATTTTTACATCCAGAAAGGAAAGATCCTCGATTATCCGGCTTTTCAGTGGCGTGCATTTATGCTCGACGAAGGTCGTTATTTTAAAGGGAAAGAGGTGGTTTATATGCTGCTCGACCAAATGTCGTTCATGAAAATGAATGTTTTCCACTGGCATCT
>CAMTPG010000219.1 GCA_947074335.1 uncultured Parabacteroides sp. | reverse complement strand
AATTTACATTCCTGCAAATAAACCTGTGCCGTTGCATCATCGCAGGGAAGCGATCCTGCATAGGTATTTTCGAGCCCGTCGATCAGGATATTGGCATAGTTAATACCCAGATAGGCACGATACATCAAACGATCATTTTCGATACACGATGCATTAACGGCATGGCTGTAAGTATCGCGCATGGTGTAACCATTATTGCCGTAATTGATCATATCATCAGAGCGGTTATCGCCGGCTACCGTGGCATAGCCTCCTAAGAAATAATCATGTTTCATGCGGGTGTAAACACCTGTTACACCGGCTTCCAGGCGTGTTGCGCTGGTAAAAATTAACGTTTCACTTACACTGAGTTCGGGCGATTTATCCAGGAAGCCATCTCCACAAGATGTTCCCGTCATTAAAGCGGCAGCAAAAGCTGTATATACTAATACTTTTTTCATCGTTACTTAATTTAGAATTTAATATTGAGACCTAATGAGAATGTTTTTGTAAGCGGTGTAGTATTTTTGTCAATACCTGAAATCAAGTTGGCATTATCTGAGCGAGAGTTGATTTCGGGGTCCATACCGCTATAATGTGTGATACAGAACAGGTTAGTTGCCATTGCATACAGACGCAGATAAGAAACGCCTAATGTTTTCGGCCAGCCTCTTGTATTGAATGTATATCCTAATGATAAGTTTTTCAGACGCAGATAATTACCTGTTTCTACCCAGTCGCTGATCGGGTTGGCCGAACCGTTTGAATAGTTATCATAGAATTCAGGTTTTGCATATTTTGCATTATCACCCGGATTGTACCATGCATTTTTCATTACATCGGTTGTATTGTTCCAGAAGCGCATATCACTGCAGGTAGCTGTCATACCATTATAGATTTTATTACCACCCGAGAATTGCAGGAAGATACCTAAATCAAATCCTTTCCATCGCAATGTATTGTTGAAACCACCATACCATGTGGGTTTTGTTCCACCCATGATGTGAGGATTCCAGTCGTTGATATCCAGTTTTTCGCCGGTTACTCTGTCGTAAACCGCAGCACCCGAACCATTTGTGTAAACCAATAAAGCTTCGCGTGTAGGATCACCATTTTCATCATCCAGCATAACAACACGACGACCGGTTTCTGAATCGATACCATTGGTAGGATAAACATAAAGCTGAGCCATTGATTTACCTTCGACAGTGATATTGGCAGCTCCCGTACCATTTTCTACGATATCCGATTCGAGTTTCAGGATTTTATTTTTCACATAGGTGAAGTTGAAGTTAACATCCCAGCCGAAATCTGCTTTTTCGAAAATTGTTCCGTTTAATGAAACTTCCACACCACGGTTGCGGGCTTTACCTAAGTTTGTTACGATTTCTGCATCCGGAATACCCGTAGAATAAGCCTGCGAAGAGTTCAGGATCAAATCTTTTGATGATGCATTGAAATAAGTTACTTCGAACATGTATTTATTCAATACCTGACCGGTGATACCGATATCTGTTTTAGCTGTTTGCTCCCAACCCAGATTCGGATCTGCAATTTTGCTTACATAATAAGAACCTAAACCATTATAGTAAGAAGAGGCGTACGAAGAGATTGCAGCATAGTTGCCTACATTTGTATTACCCACAATACCATAACTACCTTTGATACGGAAATCGTTTACAGCTGTTTTAAGCGGACTCCAGAAAGCTTCGTCAGATACGCGCCATGATGCACTTACACCCCAGAAGTTACCCCATTTTTTACCCAGTGATGAAAGACCGTCGCGACGGAAGTTACCTTCCAGATAATAGCGGTATTTATAATTCCATGATGCACGGGCCAGATAAGAAACCATTGAACGTTCTGCACGTGAACCTGAACCTGAATAGGTGATGTAAGGAGCTTCTACAAAAATCATTTCAGCATCACTTAATGTATTGGCTGCTGTATATTGACGATTGTATTTCATTTCCTGTGCTTCGATACCTGCCAAAGCAGAGAAATGGTTATCTTTTACATCAAAGTTATACTGTGCCGTATTGGTCCATGTCCAGGTTTTGCGGTTTGTATTATACATATATGCATTACCGCCGGCGGCATAACCGTCGCCACCTTTAGGCGATTGCAATGAGTGAGACTGAGTAAAGAACCAGTCTACACCATATTGTGTTTTAATAGACAAGCCTTTGATAGGATTGGTTTCCAGAAATCCGCTGGCAATAACACGGTTATTCTGCATGCGTGCTTCCTGATCGTCGATGTACGACATCGGGTTATAATAAGAACAGTTTACACTGTTATGACCTTTACCCAGATATTGATTGGTTACATGAGGTGTTCCGTCTAAATCGTAAGCCGGAATATTTGTCGGCAAAATGGCCGCCATACGCGAGAAACCATTGATTGAATACAGACCGTCACCAAAACCACCATCAATATTTTTCTGATCTGTGTTGGTATAAGTTGCATTAAAGCCCCCTTTCAGATAGGCATTAACTTTGAAGTTTGTATTGGCTTTAAACGAATAACGTTTAAATTCATCACCCACGGTAATACCATCCTGATTCATAATACCTGTACTGATGTAATAACTGGCTTGTTCGGTACCGCCTGAAATGTTCACATCCTGATTCATGATATGACCTTTCTGGAATAATAAATCCGACCAGTCTGTATCAGCATAACCATAACCCTGATCTGTATATTCGTAAACACCCGATTCGCCGGTATAATACATCATGCCATATTTATACTTATCATAAAAGCCTGAGTCACCGATACGATCAGCCGTATTCTGCAAACCTAAGTTTTTGAAATTAGTATAATCTTCGGCAGCCAAAGTTTTTAATAATTTAGTAGCTTTAGTAAAGGTATAACCCATGTTATAACCTACTGTAGCTTTTCCCTGCGCTGAATTGTGAGTTGTAATTAACACAACACCATTGGCTGCACGCGAACCATACAAAGCTGTGGCAGCGGCATCTTTCAGAATTTCAATAGATTTAATATCCGAAGAGTTTAAGTCGGCCAACGGATTCTGACGAGTCGAAGATGTTCCGTCCATCGAGAAAATCATACCGTCAACCACATACAGCGGATTGGTACTGTTCGAGATAGAGGATACACCACGAATGTTAATAATAGGTGATGCACCGATAGAAGAAGAAGGTGTAGAGATCATCACACCCGATGCACGACCCTGAAGCATCTGATCTACAGAAGGTCCGGGCACATTCTGAATAGCTTCGCCTTTGATAGAACTTACAGCTCCCGTTAAGTTTCTGGCTGAAGTTGTACCGTAAGCTACAACAACTACTTCATCCAGATCCTGACTGTCCGATTTTAAAGTAATCTGCATATCCGGACGAATAGCCAATACCTGCGGAACCATTCCGACATACGAAATTTTTACCTCTTTTGCATTTGCCGGTGCTACAAAAGAGAAGTCACCATCAATTCCCGTGATTGTTCCTGTTGCCGTGCCTACCACGATAATGGAGGCACCGATTACGGGTTCGCCGGTTTCGTCGACCACGATCCCTTTAATTGTTGATTGTGCCATGACAAAAGTCACACTTGTAATCAAGCAGACCAGCAGTGATACTAATTTTCTCATAAGATAACCATCGTTACTAGATTAAACATCCTTTTTGTTAATTAATACTTTTATTAAATATCATTTATTAATACATCATTTATAATATAAGTTGAGTACGTTTACTCAATTTCACACATAAGCGGTTTTATTTGAAAAATATCTAATGATACTTATCTGATGCAAAAATATGTTATACGATTTTAATATGCAAATTTTATTATCATTTTATTTATTTTAATTGCGTTTTTCGAATTTTATGCAGTTGTTTTTGTTATTTTTTAGTCTTTTTGTTGAATCAATGCATACATTATCCATTAATATCTGCTTATCATTTTGTCATTTCACATGGATTTATTTAAAACATATTGACAATTTAGATCCATAGCATACAAGAGGTTATATTTGTTAATTTATATTTCATGCGTTTATTATTTATTTAGATTTGAATGTGCATGGTTTATAAATTCCCGAAATAATCCCGATTAGTGTATAAAATTGCATGATTACAGGATGATCTGTAAAATCTGCTATTTTTAATTAAATTTGCAGGATATATATAATGTATATAAATCATGAACAGAAACAAACCGCTTATGCAGGCCTGGATTGAGGCTGCGCGTCCGAAAACATTAACAGCATCAATCAGCCCCGTTTTACTGGGATGTGCTTTATCATTTTATCATCAGCGATTCTACTGGCCGGCAGCGCTGCTTTGTCTGTTGGTGGCTTTATTCGCACAGATAGCGAGCAATTTTGCCAACGACTACTTTGATTTTAAGAAAGGTGCAGATACCGACGAACGACTCGGTCCGGAACGCGCCGTGGCACAGGGCTGGATTACACCGCGCGCCATGCTGATCGGAACGGCTGTTGCTTTGGGATTGGCCTGTATTGCCGGCGGCATATTGATTGCTATTACAGACTGGCGACTGATTTGGGTAGGCATTGCCATCGCTGTTTGTGTGCTGGCCTATTCGGCCGGGCCCTTTCCGCTGGCCTATAACGGACTGGGCGATGTTTGCGTATTGTTATTTTATGGCGTTATTCCGGTTTGTTTTACCTATTATGTACAAACATATAGTTTTTCACTGCTGGTTATTTTGCTCTCTGTGGCGCTTGGTTTTCTGGCCATGAATATATTGGTGGTGAACAATTACCGCGACTATCACCAGGATAAAGCGGTTCGAAAACGAACAACGATTGTTTTATTCG
>CAMTPG010000218.1 GCA_947074335.1 uncultured Parabacteroides sp. | reverse complement strand
ATTACTTTTTTCTCTTTATCCAACAAATAGAGAGTTGGAATGGCTTTTAAATCATAAAGCTCATCATTTTTTATAATCTGTTGTTGATCATAACCATTGATCCAATTCGCCGGTAGCTCCGTAGCATAAGCACGCCAGGCCTCTGTATCATCATCCGTATAAATAGCCAGAATCGCAAGTTTACCGGAATCCAATAAATTATTCAGCAGAGCCGATTGCTGCATCGACTGTTTATAATTCTGACAAACATCGCAGTCCGGATTATAGAAAAACAACAATGTATAATCGGCAGTTATAGCAGCCAGCGGATTTTGTTTGTTCTTACTATCTGTATAAAAAAAATCAGTGGCCTGCTCTCCTACTTTGTTTTTTGAAATCAGTTCAAGTAAATAAGCAGGCCGATATTTCTGCAAATCATCCAATGAGGCAGATTCGAGCATTGCTTCGAGTACGAACGAAAATAAGGCTTCATTATAAAAAGGCGAATTGGGATCGTAAAGATATTTTTCGTATTGACCGGTAAAATATTGATACACGACCGCATCCGCTTCGGCCTGTTTCAACATACCCGCTAAAGCCGGTTGCTGCACGTTGGCCGGCACATAATTCATCAAATCAATATAATTAGACAAAGCCTGCTCGGTTATGTCGGGCAGCCGGATCAATGTAGTATCTGCAAAATTATAATTATCCCAAAAATGATTTACGAGATAAACCATCTGCTCCTGCGGATCAGTGATCATGGCAGGAACAACAACCGGCACAAAGGAAGGCGCATCAGATCGGGCAGAATTCACCCCTTGTTTAGACTGACTGTTGCAAGCCTGAAATAAACAGACAAAACAGACCAGACAAATGATTTTCAATCTCATCATAGTATCTTTTTTACAAATATATAAGATTAAAACAAATTATAATTAGTCCGCAGCACTTTAAATTCGGTACGGCGATTTATCTGATCGGCAATCTCCTGCTGTTCGGGTGTAAGCTGCTCAATAAACTCCTCGGTCAGCACATCTCCCTCTTCCAGAAAATCGTACAGCTCAGCCATCTTTTTATTGATGGTTTTCGGCACCTCTTTGCCATAACCTTTCGCTTCGAGGCGATCGGTTTCGATGCCGCCCTGAATCAGGTAATCCACAACAGACTGAGCACGACGCTGCGCCAGTCGCTCGTTATACTCTAAACTGCCTTTGCGGTCGGTATGCGCACCCAGCTCAATGGTTACATTCGGATTATCATTCAGCATTTTAATCATCTGATCCAATCCCTCTTTCGATTCGGGGCGCAAGGTGGCTTTATCAAAATCATAGAAGATATTTTCTACCACTACGGGGCGTGTGATCGGTGTCAGGAAAAAGTCCACCACATAGGTTTCGTTTTTCTCTTCCGGACCGGTTCTCAATTCGAAATTCTGATTCAGATAACCGCGGGCACTCGCCATCATCACATAACTGATATCCCGTTCCAGTTCAACCCGGTAACTGCCGTCTTTTTTACATAAAACTTTTTCATTCAGTCCGTCGCGACCCACAATTCGAACTGTTGCATCTTCGATCGGATAATCATCCACATCCGATACAAAGCCTTCGATAAAAACGGTAATCAGCGGCATCTCGAACGAATAAATATGATCCAGTCCGCGGGCATCATTGCGGTTTGAACTGAAAAAACCCTGCTCCTTATCGCCCGCAAAAGTGATACCGAAATCATCGGCCGCCGAATTGATCGGAGCTTTCATATTTTCAACATGCCATTTCCCGGAAGCATCCTGCGTGGCTTTAAAGAGATCGAGGCCGCCCATGCCCGGATGCCCGTTGGATGCAAAATAAAGAGTGACCGAGTCGCGCACATAAGGAAACATCTCATCGCCCGGCGTATTAATTTCGGGACCCAGATTTTCCATCGGACCGTATTCATTGCCAAATACACGACAACGAAAAATATCTTTGCCGCCATAACCGCCCACGGCATCAGAAACAAAATAGAGATATTTTCCGTCGGGCGAAATAGCCGGATGACCGAGAGCGGTAACCGAATCTTTTACAATCGCTGCACGACTTCCTTTGCCCCATTTGGCACTGCTGCGGTTTGATACATAAATTTCGGAGGTACGCGGTCCTTCCGGATCGCGGGCGCAATAGGTGTAATACATCGTATTGCCATCGCGGGTAAACGAAGGTGTTCCCTCGTCGAATTCGGTATTCACCTCATCTTCAATCAGAACAGGAGCCAGCCATTCGCCACGCTCATTTTGTTTCACCAGATATAAGTCATTATTTCGCTGACCGGTGATGCCGCTGATGATCTCCTCTTTGTCTTTGTTGGCGCCACGCGGGGCGCGACAGGAGGCAAAATACAGCTGATCATATTTGGTGCCGTAAAGCATCGGACTGAATTCGCCGCGCCGCGAATTAAATTTATCCACACGGCGCACCTGATAACGGGTTGGATTTTTGCGCCAGTCGGGTGCCAGCAAACTGCCTGTTAAGCCATTCTGCCCCAATATGCTGTTGGGCACCGATTCCAGATAGGTATTGTAGTGCTTCACCGCTTCGCTGTACTGACCGCTTTTCTGATACATTTGTCCGAGTCGTAACGATACAATCGTATCCGGATAATTATAACGCAGCGCATTCATATAAGCACTCACCGCGCGCGGCGTACTGTTAGCCAGTCGGTTACACTCTGCCATACGAAAAGCGATATACCCGCGCAGGTCGCGTTTATCGGCAGGTGTCTTGGTATAAATTTTGCGATAAATCGCGGCAGCTTCGTGGTATTCGCCAATGCTCTGACGTTCTTCGGCATCGCTCAGTTTCACTGATTTACAGGAATAGAACGACCCCGACGCCAGTAGCATGATCAATAGAAAAAGTATATTTGTATTTCGTTTCATCCGGATAAAAATCTCTCTGTACCTTATAAACGCATCTGAATTGTGGTTATTGCATAACACCGGTTGTAAAATCAGCAGAAGCCGGATTATCGGGCTAAAACAGCAATTCCTTATTGTCTGATTTTAAAAAACCGAAAATCAGGCAAAAATTATACTGCAGTGCAATTTAAATTCCATGCCCATGAAATTAAAAATGCACTGCAGTGTAATTTTTGTTTCATGCCGATAAAATTGAAAACCGGTCATCGCATTTCGCTATATAATTGATTCACAGCCACTTTTGAATTAATCAACAAAACCGATAACTTATTGTATAATTTAACACATTTCAAAGCAGCAGTGAGCTGTCGCCGTAGCTCAGAAAACGGAAATCATTTGCCAATGCATAATCATAGATAGATTTCCAGTTTCCCTGCACAAAAGCAGAGATCAGCAAGAGCAATGTGCTTTTGGGTTGATGAAAATTGGTAACAATGCCCCGCACCACTTTAAACTGATAACCGGGAGCAATCAGAATCTGGGTAGCGGTGATCAGCTTATCCATTTTGTGCCGGTCCAGATAATCCAGAATATGCTGCAACGCCTCATCGGCTGTAAGCCGGTTATTCTTTGCATCGTAAGGCATCCACTGACGCACCACCAATTCTTCGGAACCGGCCTCCGGATTCGAGGCCAGTAATACGCCGATATAATATAAACTTTCGAGCGTACGCACCGAAGTAGTACCCACGGCGATGATCTGACCGAGTTTTTGACGGATATGCGCTATCGTGCTTCTGTTCACCGAAATAAATTCGGTATGCATTTCATGTCCTTCGATGGTTTCGCTTTTTACCGGTTTAAAGGTGCCGGCGCCCACATGCAGTGTCAGCTCTTCGCGCTCGATACCTTTTGCATCGAGTCCGGCCAGCACTTCGGGTGTAAAATGCAATCCGGCAGTGGGTGCAGCCACCGAGCCTTTAATTTTGGAATAGACCGTTTGGTAGGTTTCCAGATCGCTGGCTTCGGTATCGCGGTGCAAATAAGGCGGAATCGGAAGTTCGCCGGCCGCTTCAAGCAGATCGGCAAAGGTACAGGATTCATCATTCCAGCTGAATTCAACACGGTGCGAATCGCCGTGAGTTTCCAGACGCTCGGCCTGCAACACTACCGGTTTTCCGTTTACAACAACTGTCTGACTCAGTTTTCCGCTCTTCCATTTTTTCAGATTCCCGATCAGACAAGTCCAGCTGCAACGCCGCGTCTGCTGAAACACCAGTGCATAATCATGCGGTTCAACCGGCTCCAGACAAAACACCTCAATGCGCGCTCCGGTCTCTTTGTAAAAAACAAGGCGCGCCTGTATAACGCGGGTATTATTAAATACAACCAGTGCATTATCCGGCAAAAACTGACCAATCTGCTTAAACTGTGCTTCACTTACAGTGCCCGCTTTATAGAGTAAAAGTTTGGATTCGTCGCGATGTGCCAGCGGAAATTTGGCTATGCGTTCGTCGGGCAGCGGATAATCAAACTCCTCCATCCGAAGCTGTTGTGTATCTGTCATCATAATTCTTTTATTGTTCATCTGCTCTGCTGAGATTCGGGGTACAAAGGTACACAATTAGCAGGTTGAAAAACAGTGCGACGGCAAAGAATCAAAAAAAATTTAGGTATCATTGTGATTTTTTGGAAAAGAAGGCGACTAATAGAGAAAAGAAATCGAAAATCAAGCACAATGAAAGAACTGGAAAATGCATTTCTGGAACTGACGGAGCAGTACAAGCGACTAATCTACAAGGTATGTTACCTGTATGCGTCGGAAAGGAACGATGCCAACGATCTGTTTCAGGATGTAATTTTAAACCTCTGGAAAGGATTCCCGTTGTTTCGGGGCGAAAGCCGCATCGAAA
>CAMTPG010000217.1 GCA_947074335.1 uncultured Parabacteroides sp. | reverse complement strand
ATCATTACTCCTTCAGCAACCAAATATTACGCCATCAGCATCCGGTTTTTATCGGGGAAATGGAAGTCAGAATAAATTTCAGTGCGAAAAAACGCATCCATCGAGACTGACATGGAGGTTTTTATCCGCAGGAGAAATACGTGTTTGAAGATGGTATTGAACCGGAATCCGAATAAACATTGCTAAGATTGTTTAGATTCTTATTTGTCAGATAAATATATATCATTTCTTATAGACAGGATTTAGAAATAATATTGCTTTGTGGATAATATTACTTTGCGGATATTATTTGATGCGGATATTATTGTTTTGCGGATAATATTTGATTTACGATAGTAAACGCTATACCTGCATATTGTATATTCTAAACCGGCAAAACAACAAACAGCCCGTCATAACCGTTATAAAAAGAAACGAAACGGATTTATGAAACAAAAATTCATCTTTACCCTGGCCTGCTGCCTGCTGAGTATCTCTCTTTTTGCTCAGTATGTACCTGATATTTTAGGTGATAATTATTTGCAACGAACCATCAACATGCCTGACGATTATGAAGGCGAAGTGGTTTGCACCCTTATTAAAAAACCCGAATTGGATAATACCGGCAAAGCCATTCTTTATATTCACGGATATAATGATTATTTTTTTCAGAAACAACTGGGCGACAGTGCAAATGCGCACGATTATAATTTTTATGCACTCGATCTCCGCAAATACGGACGCTCAATCCGCCCGAATCAAGATCCGTTCTATTGCAAAAGTCTGAACGAATATTTTGCCGATATCGATACGGCACTCGCCTTGATCCGTTCCGAAGGCAATGATACAATTTTTTTGATGGCGCATTCTACGGGCGGTTTAATTACGCCGTATTATCTGAATGAAAAGGAGAAAAAGAGTGAGCCGCTTCCGGTAGACGGATTAATTCTGAACAGTCCGTTTCTGAACTGGAATTTCGGTTGGGGCATGCAGCATCTGGTTATGCCTGCGGTTTCGGTGACCGGAAAATTTTTCCCCGATCTGACGGTGCAGGGAAAGGGCGACAGCTCCTATTCGCAGAGTCTGCTTAAACAATATCATGGCCAGTGGGAATATGATACAAACTGGAAAATGTTTGATGGTCATCCCAAAAAGGCCGGCTGGATACGGGCTATTCAGGAGGCACAACAAAGCATTCAGCCGGGCGCAAATATCAACTGCCCGATTTTGGTACTCTCTTCCAATCAGTCGTTTCCCGAAACTGCCGAATGGAACGATCAATATCTGAAAGCCGATATTGTGCTCAATGTAGATGATATTCAAAAATATGGCGCTTTGCTGGGCAATCAGGTAACACGCCATCAGATAACCGACGGAATACACGATTTAATCCTCTCTGAAAAACCGGCACGTGATGAAGCCTATCAAACGATATTCGAGTGGTTAAAAAAGACTACAATGCAGAATAACTCAGCCGATTGAAGTGCTAAAAACATATAAATGTGTAACTTTGCCCTCTGAAATATTTAAAGCATGAAAGCTCTACCTGTTCTATCTATCTTGATTTGTTTGTTGACGATGCCTGTTTTACGGGCAGAAACAACTGCGGATGAAAATACAACTTATTATAAAGCAAAAGCCTTCGGATCGATGGCAACCGGCTCATATACACCATTCTGGATTGTCAGTAATAAATACGGGATGGTTCCGGTTGATGCCAATAACGGTTATTTTAATGCCGGTGTATTTCATCAGCAACAGGTAACTTCCGCATTCAGATGGAGCGCCGGACTTGATCTGGTAGCCGTTGCTCCGCGAAATCATAATGTATATATTCAGCAATTGTATGCAGAAGTGGGCTATCGATGTCTGCAACTCAGCATCGGAGCCAAAGAAAATAAACATTCTCTCTGGGATTTGAATCTGAGTTCGGGCGATATGGTGCTGTCCACAAACGGCCGACCGATTCCGGAGGTGAATATCAGCATTCCGGTATTTACAACGATACCGGGCACAAACGGCTGGTTGAGGGTAAAAGGTGATTTTGCCATCGGAAAATCATTCGATAAAAACTGGATTCGTCATATCGCGAATGGCAAACAGGTTTATAATGAAAATCCGCTCTGGCATCATAAATCTGTTTATGCACAGGTGAAAAGTGCACATACCAATTTTCCGTTATCCGCTATTGTAGGATTGCAGCACTGGGCACAATTCGGCGGAACCTCTACCGATCCCGAGCTGGGCAATCAGTTTCATTCTGTAAAAGATCTTTTCCGGGCATTGTTCGGACTGAGCGGCGGTGCCAATTCAACCATTTCGGATCAGATTAATGTATATGGTAATCATTTTGGCGCCTACGATTTCAAATTAAGCTATACAAAACCCAAATGGAATGCTTCGGTTTACTACCAGCATATATTCAATGATAATTCGGGCATGGAATTTTTCAACAGTACCGACGGATTGTGGGGAGGCGAGCTGGCATTCAATGATTTCCCCTGGATGAAAAAAGTGGTTCTCGAATACATTACCACACGTCATCAGAGCGGACCGTTCCATTATATCTGGTATGATCATGATAAATATCACGGTCCCGGCGGCGGCTATGATAATTATTACAATAATAATGAATATAAAACAGGTGCTTCTTATTACGGACGTGCTGTAGGATCTCCGCTCCTCACCTCACCCGAATACAATGAGAATGGCGATGTAGATTTCAAAAACAACCGCATTCGTGCCTGGCATTTCGGATTCGAAGGTCATTTATCGCAGCAGGTATTTTACCGGATCAAATATTCGCACTCCATGAACTGGGGCACATACAAAATTCCGTTTTTTGAGAAAAAACATAACAATTCAGCTGTTATAGAAATCTTTTATCAACATCCGAAGCTCAAGGGTTGGGAATTTGGCGGAGCCGTTGCCGGCGATTACGGCAAATTATATGGCGATAATACAGGTTTTAGCTTATCTGTCAGCAAAAAAGGTATTTTGAAAAACTGGAATAAATAACCGGATTTTTCGCTGATTGATTCTGTATCTTACTTATATTTATCCCAAAGCGCAGTGGCAATAATTGCCTGCGTTTTATCGGCCAGCTCCTGCAATTGCTTACTGTTTGACTCCAGTCCTTCGGTAGATATCGGCTCATGAATTGTCATCTCCAGTTTCTGCCGATGGATATTTAAAGTTCCGATGGGCAATAAATCGAACGGACCATTCAATGTTACCGGAATTATTTCGATATGCTGATCTACCGCCATTTGGTAGGCTCCTTTTTTAAAGCGGATCATTTTGCCGTTATACGTTCTGGATCCTTCGGGAAATATTACAATCGAATCACCATTTTTAAGACATTTCTCAGCTTCATAAACCGTACGTGCAGCTGCTTTAGGAGATGAATTATCTACAAAAATAAACCCTGCTGCCCGACAGGCCGCACCAATGAAGGGAATTTTTCCGATTCCGGCTTTCATCACCCATTTAATAGGTTTACCCAAAAAACCATAGATCATAAAGATATCAAAAGCTCCCTGATGATTTGAAACAAAAACATATGATTTTTTCGGATCTATATTTTTTCGGCCTTTTACTTTTACCGGGCACAGGGCCAGATAGCAGGTAAGCCGCGACCAGATCATTCCCGGATAATAGGAAAAAAAGCGCGTACGGTCAAAAGGACAGCCAATTACCATAGTTACAGCCGTAATAATAGTGATCACCAAAAACAGGGGCACCATAATAATCCAGATATAAAGCAGATATAGTATTCGTTTCATAGTATTTATGTTCTTTATGTTACAAATATAAAAGCTAAATTGAATGCATTCAACATTTTTGTCCTAAAATATTTTCTGAATCGGGTTATTATTACTTTATTTGTGGTAGAAAAAAATAATAAACAAATAAATTTCTATCACCATGAATCAATTTCTGAAATATCTCGGAGTAATCATTCTCCTGATCGGTGTAATTATACTGGCAATACCTGCATTGACAACTGGTACATCTAATGCACTTTTAGGTACAGGTTTAGGTGTTATCCTTTTAGGTTACATTGCACACATCGTTATTAACAAACGTATTGAGTAATTTTACACCACGTAAAAAATTGAAAAGGAGTTATTCGATATCGAGTAACTCCTTTTCAATTTTTATGAGGTTGCTTTAATTATGCCTCTCCCGGTTTACCTCCTATTTGAGCATATTCTTCATAATTGGTAGCATTTCCGGTTAACTGCTCTTCAAATTTTTTCAGATTATCTTCCAAAGCAAACAAAAGACGTTTTGCATTATCGGGAGTTAAAATGATTCGCTCTTTCACCTGAGCTTTTGGAACTCCGGGTACCACACGAATAAAATCCAGAATAAATTCAGAAGAAGAATGTGAAATAATTGCCAGATTAGCATATGTACCCTGAGCTACTTCTTCAGACAGCTCAATTTGAATTTCGTTTGTTTGTTTAGTATTTTCCATGTTTATGATTTTTTATAATGAAGCACAAATATACATAATTCTGTGGAAAATCTGTTTATATCTAATCTAAAGATAGAAAGTTTAGTATTTAAAAGGGATTTGGAGCATAAAATAAAAAGGACCACCTTCACAGGCAATCCTTTTTCTTTGTGTTTTTTATTCTCAATTCTTTAGACCTATGTAAAAAAATATTTGTTTTGCTTAATATTTTCTAGCTTGGATGTTTATACTAAGGTGTAAAACCTTGTTTTACATTTTATTCAACCATACAAAAATAAATGCTTCCGAAATATTAATCAAATACTTTTTAATCCTTATATAATACTTTTTAATCATTAATGAAACTCATTTTACATTTATACATTTCTTATTT
>CAMTPG010000216.1 GCA_947074335.1 uncultured Parabacteroides sp. | reverse complement strand
ATATTGATCGGTATAAAAGCCTTAAATATAGGGAAATAGAGTTCTTTTTATAAGCGGCTGTTTTAAGTGTTAATTTGTGAAACTCCTTATAAAACAGCCGTTAATAAAAGGATTCCGTTTTAGAGATTCTTGTATTCAGCTGATAATCAGTATTATATATGTAACTTATTGAAAATAAGAATGGTATTGTTTTCTCTAAATTTCCAAACGATTCGGCACTTTTTTTTATGGAATTAATTTCTAAACTTTGTAGTCACGTATAGAATAAACAGAATTAGTTAGTATAGTTGGGAGTATTAAAATCATGCAAATTGAACATCAAACTTTGTGGAATAAGTGTCTCGCGGTAATCAAGGATATCGTGCCTGAGGCTGCTTTTAACACATGGTTTAAGCCTATCATTCCACTGTCATACGAAAATAATAAATTTACGATACAGGTACCCAGCCAGTTCTTTTACGAATATCTGGAAGAAAAGTATGTAAATGTATTACGTGTGACCTTGTATCGTGTCTTCGGGCAGGGTACAATCCTGAATTACCGTATCAAAGTTGTTGATAAGGTAAAAGAGGAAGGTATGATTACGCTGCCTACCGGTTCTGAAGTTCAGCATGCAGAACGCAAACCGGCTATACCGTCGCTGTTCGAATCGAAAGCCCGTCAGGACTGGAATTCGCATCTTAATCCGAAGTATAGTTTCGATAACTATTTTGAAGGTGCCAGCAACCGGCTGGTTCGCTCTTCGAGCGAAGCTATTGCTACTGATCCGGGCAAAACATTTAATCCAATGTTTATCTATGGTGCATCGGGTGTGGGCAAAACGCACCTTTGTCATGCCATTGGTAACCGCATCCAGGAAATTCATCCGAAAAAGAAAGTCTTATATATTTCGGCGCATCTTTTCACTGTACAATATACAGAAGCGATTCGTAAAAATACAACCAACGATTTCATGTATTTCTACCAGGGTGTGGATGTATTGATTCTGGATGATATCCAGGAGCTCATCGGAAAAGATAAAACGCAGAATACTTTTTTCCATATTTTCAACCACCTGCATCTGATCGGAAAACAGTTGATCCTGACATCCGATAAAGCACCGGTTGATCTGCAGGGTATGGAAGAGCGACTGATTACCCGCCTGAAATGGGGTCTGACTGCCGAAATGGCGCGTCCGGACTTAGGTTTGCGTAAGAAAATTCTTGAAAATAAAATTGTACACAACGGCGTTCAGATACCTGAAGATGTTTTCAACTTCATTGCAAATAATGTAACCGAAAATGTACGCGACGTAGAAGGTATCGTAGCCTCTTTGCTGGCCTATTCAACGGCCTTTAATAAGATAATTGATTTACCGTTAGCCAAACAGGTTATCAGCCGTGTGGTGAAACTGGAGAAAAAGCAGGTCTCTGTAGAATCTATTCAGGAAATAGTATGTAAATATTATAATCTGGAGCAGGCTGTGATTCAAACTAATTCGCGGAAACGTGAAATTGTACAGGCTCGTCAGGTAACTATGTTTCTGGCTAAAAAATACACAGACAGTTCTTTCTCGCATATTGGTAAAATTGTAGGTAAACGCGATCACGCAACCGTATTGCATGCCTGTAAAACCATTAAAGATCAAATCGAAACAAATCGTACGTTTCGTTCTTCTGTAGAAGAGATTGAAGCTTTACTGAAAGCATAATTCAATAACTTATGATATAAAGGGCATAGTCTGAACAACTATGTCCTTTTCTTTTTTGTATAACCTTATAATGTTAAGGTTTTCTTTTTAGAAAACTTTTTGTCTTTTTCTTCTGTTTAAATATCTGTTAACCAGTTTGTCAATTGTTGAAAATGGAGAACTTTGAGTTTTGGGCTTTTTAATAAATTGACAAATTTGTAAATTTGTGACCCAATTATTATTCTTGCACACATTAAATTAAGGGATTGTGAATCAAAAAACGTATACATTTGATGAAGCTTATAAGGCTTCGTTAGACTATTTTACCGGCGATGAACTGGCGGCAAAAGTATGGGTAAATAAATATGCATTGAAAGATGCTTTCGGTAATATTTACGAGAAATCGCCGGTGGATATGCATCATCGACTGGCTACCGAAATTGCCCGTGTTGAAGCAAAATATCCAAATCCGTTATCGGAACAGGAATTGTATGATCTGTTTGAACATTTTAAATACATCGTTCCACAGGGAAGCCCGATGACCGGCATCGGTAATAATTTTCAGATTGCATCGCTTTCCAATTGTTTTGTGATCGGACTCGACGGATCGGCTGATTCGTATGGGGCAATCATCCGCATCGACGAAGAGCAGGTGCAGCTGATGAAACGCCGTGGCGGTGTAGGACACGATCTGTCTCATATCCGCCCGAAAAGCTCGCCTGTTAAAAATTCGGCATTAACTTCTACCGGGCTGGTTCCGTTTATGGAGCGTTACTCAAATTCTACCCGCGAAGTAGCACAGGATGGACGTCGTGGCGCATTGATGCTGAGTGTATCAATCAAACATCCCGATTCAGAATCGTTTATTGATGCCAAAATGACTGAAGGCAAAGTAACCGGAGCCAATGTCTCGGTAAAAATAGACGATGAATTTATGCAAGCCGTGATAGAAGGCAAAAATTATAAACAACAATATCCGATTGATGCGTCAGAACCCCAGTTTGTGAAAGAGATTAATGCCACCGATTTATGGGGAAAGATCATTCACAATGCCTGGAAATCGGCCGAACCGGGTGTTTTATTCTGGGATACTATTCTGAAAGAATCGGTGCCCGATTCGTATGCAGATCTCGGTTTTAGAACAGTTTCTACCAATCCGTGCGGCGAAATTCCGTTATGTCCTTATGACAGTTGTCGTTTGCTGGCAATCAATCTGTATTCATACGTACAACATCCGTTTACCCCCGAAGCCTCTTTCGATTTCGAACTGTTTAAAAAGCATGTGATCCTGGCACAACGTATCATGGATGATATCATTGATCTCGAAGCAGAGAAGATTGAAAAAATTCTGGATAAGATTGATTCAGATCCGGAAACCATCGAAATTAAAGGTGCAGAACGTCATCTGTGGGAAAAAATTAAGAAGAAAACGCTCGAAGGTCGTCGTACCGGTGTGGGTATCACCGCCGAAGGAGATATGCTTGCAGCGCTTAATTTGCGTTACGGCAGTAATGAAGCCATTGATTTTGCCGAACAGGTGCAGCAGACACTGGCACTGGCAGCTTATCGCTCGTCAGTAGAAATGGCGCGCGAGCGTGGTGCATTTGTTATTTACGATGCCGAACGTGAAAAAAATAATCCGTTTATCAACCGCTTACGTGAAGCTGATCCCGGTTTGTATGCCGACATGGAAAAATACGGCCGTCGTAATATTGCCTGTTTAACCATTGCTCCTACGGGAACAACCAGTCTGATGACACAAACTACTTCGGGAATTGAGCCGGTATTTTTGCCGGTTTATCGTCGCCGTCGCAAAGTAAACCCCAACGATGCCTCTGCACGGGTGGATTTTGTAGACGAAACGGGCGATGCATTCGAAGAATATACGGTTTTCCATCATAAGTTTGTAACCTGGATGACGGCCAACGGCTTTTCAACCATAAAAAAATATACGCAGGAAGAGGTTAATGATCTGGTTGCGCGCTCACCTTACTATAAAGCCACTTCGAATGATGTAGACTGGATGCAGAAAGTGCGCATGCAGGGACGTATCCAGAAATGGGTGGATCACTCAATTAGTGTAACCATTAATTTACCCAATGATGCTACTGAAGAGCTGGTAAATGCGCTGTATATCGAGGCCTGGAAATGCGGCTGCAAAGGATGTACGGTTTACCGTGACGGTTCGCGCTCGGGAGTTTTACTGGCCACAGATTCGAAAAAGAAGAAAAAAGAGGATTGTAATTGCATGGAGCCGCCCATCATTGTGGCTAAACGTCCGCGCGAACTAGAGGCTGATGTGGTAAAATTCCAGAATAATCGTGAGAAGTGGATTGCATTTGTAGGCTTACTCAATGGACGTCCTTACGAAATCTTTACCGGTTTGGCTGATGATGATGAAGGTATTATGCTGCCTAAGAATGTGATGAAAGGAACCATTATCAAGAGTTATGATGAGGATGGAAACAAACATTATGATTTCCAGTTCAAAAATAAACGCGGCTATAAAATGACGATCGAAGGACTGGACGGTAAGTTTAATCCTGAATTCTGGAATTATGCCAAACTCATTTCGGGCGTTTTGCGTTATGGTATGCCGATTGATCAGGTAATCAAGCTGGTACAGGGCATGGAGCTAAATGATGAATCCATCAATACCTGGAAGAACGGAGTAGAGCGTGCTTTGAAGAAATATTTACCAAACGGAACAGAAGTTAAAGGACAGAAATGTCCGAACTGTGGACATGAAACTTTGGTTTATCAGGAAGGTTGCCTGATTTGCACCAATTGTGGTGCATCACGCTGCGGATAAACAAAAAATGTGTGATCATGAAAATAACCTTTACGATAAATTTCTTTACCTCCTGGGGACAGAAATTGTATATTGTGGGTTCTTTGCCGGAGCTGGGATCGTGGATTCCGGCACTGGCCAAAGAGATGCACTATACAGAAAACGGAAACTGGCTTTACGAGCTGGAAACAGCCGATTCGCCTGATCAGTTGAGTTACCATTATCTGTTGTCGGATAATGGTATTTATATTCCGGAACCCTGGTCGAGAAGTCATCAGGTTTCTTTTCATGAAAAACATGCACATTATTATCTGAAAGATAACTGGCTGAATAAACCTGTTTATCAGGCTTTTTATTCGGCAGCTTTTTCTAAGAGCTGGTTTGCGCATACCGAACAGCCGGGCGATTCTGA
>CAMTPG010000215.1 GCA_947074335.1 uncultured Parabacteroides sp. | reverse complement strand
TAATTAATACCCGCCGATTTAATCAGCACACCCTTAGCCGCCTGCTTTTTGGCAAACATCATCATGGGGTGGAAGAGGCGTTGCATCTCTTTTTCGGTCAGCATTTTGCCCTGCTCTTCCCAGTAGAATTTAAAGAGATCCAGATAGCCGTCGGGCGACGTAACTACGGGAACCAGTTGCACCGGTACAATTTGATTTTGTAACTCTATTCTCCCTTTCGATAAACGAAAAGCAGCCTGCTCTTTTAGTTTATCTCTGTTTTCATCATCGGAAAGATTACGTTTTTCGATTCGGCGTATAGAGGCACTATAGTTGCGTTCCAATCTCCGCAGATCAGCCTCCTGACCGGCCCGCTTTTCAATAAGCGATTGTTGCATCTGTTGTTTAACCTGAGCCGGCAGGCTGGTTTTGATGTCAGGATTGATACAATTTTCGAAATACACAAATTGCTTCTGGATAGAGGTTAACAGACGCGTATAGACCATTCGTTTTTCCATCATGGTTTTGCGCATGGTCTTGCAACTTTGCATATAATCGGTTGCTTTTGTAAGTAACGCTTCATCAACTTTCTGTGTGTGGAATTGTTGCAACAGCAGATTACCACGGTTTTCAATAGTACTGCAGGCGATGGAGTTTTCGGAAAGAACATCCGTACAATGGGCGAGGTTTATTTGTTGCTCACCGGAGGTTAATAGAACTTGTTTGTTGTTTTTCATAATCGTTCAATTATTAATTATGTATTATATTTAAATAATATACTTTAGTATAAAAATAATTTATATACTGCATATTTAACTCTTAGACAAAAGTAGTTTTAAAATTTTAGATTATAAAACAAAAATACATATTTAACATTTAGATATACAGATAATTATACATAAATTGAATTGATAGCCTTAAATAGCACTTCTATTAATTATTTATATATGAAAATAAATATAAACAGATAATAACGTAAAAAAAGGAAATTATTTAGCAGGTTCAATTATAGATAAAACAACAAATCTTCAGCGTGTAGCTTACTTTTGAATCCTGAATTTATCAACCGGCAACAAGCCATTATGATTTCTGCCAGAAATTAAATTAAATGATATTATGCGGATAAAGAAAATAGATTAATCAATAAAATCAGTATGAATTCAATAGGTTGATAAAGAAAATAATACCATCAAATTATAAAACTATAATAAAAAACATCCGAACAGATGCAAATTTTGTTCCGGGTGATAAATGATATAATATCTTGATTTGATTTCTTTGTGAAGTAATACTGCATCCGAATTTGGATATTCAGGAATCATACCCAAAATAAAAGGGCGAGTTGCCCCGCCCGAAAAGTTTTTCACAATGGAATAATCCTTTATGTGATTTGCTTCATTTTTTATCTGTGAGCAAATATAAATAATAATTTCAATGTGCATCAATTTTTTACTATTTTTTTTACATTTGAAGAGAAATCAGAAAAAATCATATTATGAAAAATATCCTTGGCCTGGATTTGGGCACTAACAGCATTGGTTGGGCTTTATTAAAAGCAGACGAGAATTCAGAAAATCCCCTTCCACACAAAATAGAAATGGCCGGCAGCCGCATAATTCCCATGGATGCGGCCGCTATGAGCGAATTTGATCGGGGCACATCCATTTCGCAAACTGCAGAACGAACCACGTTTAGAGGCATTCGGCGGTTGTACGAACGGCATCAGCTTCGTCGCGAGCGTCTGCATGTACTGCTTAATCAACTCGGATTTTTACCTGCTCATTATCGCGATTCGATAAATTTCGAAAACCGAAGTGGAAAATTTATAGCCAACAGCGAACCCAAACTGGCCTGGGAAAATAATGAAAAAGGAGAGATGCGATTTCTTTTTCAGTCATCTTTCGAAGAGATGTTGGCTGATTTTGCCCGTACACATCCGCAACTGGTTGAATCCGGAAAACGCATACCCACCGATTGGACCATCTATTATCTGCGCAAAAAAGCACTTACACAAGCCATCACCAAAGAAGAGTTAGCCTGGCTCATTTTACATTTCAATCAGAAACGCGGCTATTATCAGCTTCGCGGCGATGATGAAGTGAAACCGGTCGGTAAAGAAGAGGATTATTATGCACTCAAAGTAATAAAAGTAGAGGCTACAGATCAAAAAAAGAATGATAATATATGGTATAACGTACATCTGGAAAACGGTTGGATTTACCGCCGCCAGAGTCGGGTATTTCTGGATTGGGAAGGCAAAGTAAAAGAGTTTATCGTAACTACGGATGTAGACGATGCCGGCAATCCCAAAAAGGATAAAGAAGGACAAATTAAACGCTCGTTTCGTGCTCCTTCGCCAGACGATTGGACGCTGATTAAAAAGAAAACCGAACTTGATATCGATCGAAGCCGAAAATCTATCGGTACCTATATTTACGATTCGCTGCTGGCAGATCCAAACGAAAAAATAAGAGGAAAACTGATCCGCACCATCGAGCGGAAATATTATAAACAAGAATTATACGAGATTCTGAACTGCCAGAAACAATTCCATCCCGAATTGCAGTCCGAATCACTCTATCAGCAATGCATCTACATGCTCTATCCACGCAATGTGGCGCATCGCGAAAATATCCGAACCAAAGATTTTACCTGGCTTTTTGCAGATGATGTGATATTCTATCAACGGCCGTTAAAAAGCAAAAAATCGCTGATTCAGAACTGTCCGCTGGAGTTTTATCATTTCAAAGACAAGAAAACGGGAGAAATAACAGAAAAACCCATCAAATGCATTGCCCGCTCAAACCCCTATTTTCAGGAGTTCAGATTGTGGCAGTTTATTCAGAATCTGCGCATTTATCAGCGCGAAAAAGAGGTAGACGGTAAACTTAAATTTGATGTGGATGTAACCGCCGATTTTTTGCCTGATGCAGATGCAGTAGTCAGACTTTTCGACTGGCTCAATGCGCGCAAAGAAATAAAACAAGACACCCTGCTGCAATCCTATTTCAAAATAAAGAAGCCAAAGGGAAGCACGGTTTATCCCTATCGCTGGAATTATGTGGAAGATAAACTGTATCCCTGCAACGAAACCGGCTATCAGATTAATGCTTATCTGGTTAAAGCCGATACGCCGCGCGAGGCATTAACGGATTTGGATTATTTTAATTTATGGCATTTGCTCTATTCGGTCGACGATAAAGCAGAATTAAAACTTGCTTTAGGTCAGTTTGCCGTCGTCCGGCATTTGCCTGCAACATTTGCCGACGTATTTTGTGATTTCCCGTTGTTTAAAAAAGAATATGGCAGCTATTCGGAAAAGGCCATAAAAAAACTGTTGAGTCTGATGCGTACCGGACGCTATTGGCAGGCCGAAGCAATCGATCAGAAAAAAGTTTTGCCGCGCATCGAAAAGCTGATTAACGGCGAAGCCGACGATTCCATCCAGGCGCGTGTACGCGAGCAGATTCAAAAACAGGGATTAGACTGTCTGACTAAATTTCAGGGATTGCCGGTTTGGCTTGCCTCGTACATTATATATAACCGACATTCGGAAGCTACAGATGCCATGCGGTGGGAAAAGCCGGCCGATTTGCTGAATTTCATTCATACTTATCCGCAACACGAATTGCGTAATCCCGTTGTACAACAGGTTATTCTCGAAACGCTTCGTGTAGTACATGATATTTGGAATAAATACGATAAAATCGATGAAATCCATTTGGAGTTGGGGCGCGAAATGAAGAATCCGGCCGATAAACGCAAAAAATATACTTTGCAGGCATTAGAAAACGAAGAGACCAACCTGCGCATCAAGCGCCTGTTAGCCGAATTTATCAATCCCGATTTTGATATAGAAAGCGTGCGTCCGTACTCGCCCATGCAACAGGAAATTTTGCGCATCTACGAATCGCAGGTTTTAAACAACGAAGAGATACCTGATGATGTGCAGACCATCTTGAAAAAATTCAGAGAGAGTGATGTTAAAAAGCAGCCTTCTCACAATGATGTTTTGCGCTACAAACTATGGTTAGATCAGAAATACTGTTCGCCTTATACCGGAAGAGTCATTCCGCTGGGTAAGCTGTTTACGCCGGCTTACGAGATTGAACACATCATCCCGAAAGCGCGTTTTTTTGATGATTCGTTTAGCAATAAAGTGATTTGCGAAGCAGAGGTGAATGCCATGAAAGGCAGCATGTTGGCGTATGAATTTATAAAAGAGAAAGAAGGGCAGCCTGTTCCTGTTAGTTTTGAAAAGCCTTATAATCTTTCTACGCTTACCGATTACGAAGACTTTGTAACCCGCAATTACGCAGGTTCTCGCAACAATACCAAGCGCAAAAAGCTCTTAATGGAAGATATCCCCGATAGTTTTATCGAACGTCAGCTCAACGATAGCCGATACATCAGCAAAGTAATCAAAGGATTGCTTTCGAACGTGGTACGCGAAAAAGAGGAGCAGGAAGCCATCTCCAAAAATCTGATTGTCTGTACCGGCGATATCACCGAGAGATTGAAGCGCGACTGGGGCTTAAAAGATATTTGGAACGATTTGATGTTACCGCGTTTTGAACGTTTAAACGAAAAAACAAAAACCAGTCAGTTCACGGTTTACAATGCGCGTTATCAGAAAAATTTACCTTCCATGCCGCTCGATTATCAGAAGGGATTTAATATGAAGCGCATCGATCACCGGCATCATGCCATGGATGCCATTGCCATAGCCTGCGCTACACGCAATATCATAAATTATCTGAATAATGAATCGGCCACAAAAGGGGCAAAAATCAACAGATATGATTTGCAGCGCTTAATTTGCGACAAAGTGCATCCCGATAATAATGCCCATTATAATTGGCAGCTCAAATAAAGATCGGAAGAGCACACGTCTGAACTCCCGTC
>CAMTPG010000214.1 GCA_947074335.1 uncultured Parabacteroides sp. | reverse complement strand
CTCCAATCTTCTGCATCTTGTACCGCACTATAAGCATATCTGGGTTTTAAAGGATTAGCCCATTGAAATAAAGCGCCGGCCTGAGAGGGATAATCTGTAAAACGACTGGGATTGGCTCCTGTACGTGCACGATTGCATTGCATCTCGAGTGTATCGGCTGTCATATTAAAAGGTGATATCTTTCTGGCCATCGGACGCCAATCCGGAGCCGATGTTCCACTCTCAACATTACCGTAAATATCCGTTGGACGCATCACATAATCGGGATCTTCGCCCTGACGGATGAAAAGGAATTGAGCATCTACTTCAGAATCCCATGTGATGGACAATAAGGCATAACGAGCCGGATAATCGGCGGATGCCGTATAGGTATTATTTAAGCCGATGCGGAATTTCACATAGCCGTCACTCGTATTTCCCGTAATGGAAGTGGCTGTACCGGATACGGCAGGCGTATCAGAATTTACACTAACTGTAGATGCAGGCCATGTAAAAGAACTTCCATTAAGAATAATGTCACCTTCCTCCCATTGTTCATCCATCCAATAAACAAATGCTTTCCAGCTGCCTACATCAGCAGGTATGCGTATAAGTCTTTCTCCTTTTTGGGCACATCGCCAGAATGCACCGGCATAGCCTTTGGTAGAAGATGGGATATTCATCATGTATTTCTGAGATACAGTGACTTTTATATCTGATATTTCATTGCCTTCGTAAATGGAGGCTGAACGTACTTCGGAAGAATTGATCATGTAAGGATCGACAACAATATAGATTTTGCCGTTGCCTGTTCCGGATATGGTCGAAGTAGTATCGGTGCCGCTTGCATTCTGCGAAAATTTAAGCCACGACACGGGCGATGTAAGTGTCCAGGGCGCATCGACCGGAATGCAGGTGATTGATAATGTATCGATATCTACACCCAAAGCTGACAGAGATATTGTAGAAGGTGTAACGGTAATGGAGTTTTCGGTAAGCAGATATTCAATATACTGACCGGCTGTCCATATGGAATCGGCCAGATCAAATACTCTGGCATCTTCTCCCTGAAGTTTTACGGTGATGTTTGCACCGCTCTGAAGTGTCTGCGGTATGAGCATCAGATAGCCGTCGGCGGCCGTGAGATTTGTGGACATATTCGAAGTAAGCGTATCGTTATTGATCCCCAGAAATACGTGCGTGGTATCGGGCGATGACAAATTACTCCAGCTTATGGAAGATCCGTCAAGACTTAAATCGCCGGCTAATGAGATGCCGCTGATCGTGATGCTTTCAACCTGTTTATTATCGGCTATGCCCTGAAAGCCGATGCAGGTTAAGACATGCTTCATGGTAAATGTAACCGGCGAAGGTGATGCGTTATTTAAATCGGTTTGGGGCACGGCTACCAGAAGATCGGGCTGATTGGTCGTGGTGGTCGGCATAGAATAACGCAATACGGGCACACCTGTGGTGCCGGTTATTGTAATGCCGTTGGCATCGGTAGCTGTTGGCGAATAGGCAAAGAAGGTAACATTGGCCGCATCTAAAGCGGGCCAGTATACGGGATTTGTATAACTCCAGGAAGCGGAACCTGTGCCTGCTCCGCTGTTGGTTATGGTTATTCCGTTGAAGAATGAAGGTGTGGCTGTGCTGCCTGCATTTTCCCAGGTATTTGAACTTCCGTCGCCGGTATAATATCCGTATACACAAATCGTGGGGATATCTGCAGCAGTTATAATTGGTGTGCCCCGGGTAAATGCATTATCATTGCTTACGGCTGAGAATACAATCTTCCCGAAATCTTTATTTTCATAAATTTTATCGTCGACACAACCTGTCACAATAAGAATGAATATAAATATAGAATATATTGATACTTTATTATGCATATTTGTCTGTCTGTTTAGTTCTACCTGTAAAATAGCTGTGATTAATTATTAATAGCGATCTTTCATTCTCTATAAACGGTTTTCTAAGCATAATCGCATGTCAGGGTTGTACAACTGAGACATCCAGACTATCCCAGTCTACCAGAGTGGTACTGAACGAGATTACATTGCCAAATACAGGATCGCCTTCGATATCTGTCGCACTGCTGGTTATATCGAATGTAAACAGGTAATGGGTATTCATTACAAAATTATTGGCAGATGAGGTGCTTCCGGACTTGGCGGGTATATCGCCAGATTTTATAACATAACCCATTAAATCGCCATTGAAAATTACATTATCGCTTTTGGATATCTCAATGCCTTTCAATACAATTGAATCGCCGATGGCACTTTGGGGCATGATCATGTAAGAGGTCGAATCCGAATAGGTGGCCGATGTACTGCTTGTTGTTGTCCAGGCTGGCGAAGTATCGGTAGGAGAAATAGAACCGGTACTGACATCGACAAATAGTGAGGCTGTGGGCTGCGTGGTAATTGAATATCCGGCCGAAGTTAGATCTTGCGCCAATGTGGCGGTGAAAGATAATTTCGATAAAGCATGTTTAAATTGAAGCGGAACAACTCCCGAACTTTTCGTAACCTCGCCGGCAATGGTAAAATCAAGATTGGCACTTGCAGGAATTGTGAGTGTTACGGTTGAGTTGGGATAGGTATTATCGGCCGTAAGCGCGCTGTTTTGTGCGGGCGCATATGCCCAGAAGTTAATATCAACAGCCGGAACAAACCAATAATAGGAATTACCACTTATCATATCGTTGGTGGTGCCATTTACGGCTTCGTCGATAAACCAGGAGGTTCCTCCTGTTTCTACGGCTAAAACCTGATAATTATCGTTTGAGGCATTAGCCGCACGAGAGGATAATTTATCGTTGATGGTTCTGAAATTTATGGCATCATTTAATTCATCAATATCTTTCGATTCATTATTCGTACAACTTAAAAGCATCGTAAACAATGCTATAAAAGAAATAATCTTTTTCATAATGTTCATTTTTTAATGATTATATAATTTCTTTTTTATTTTATCACGATGGGAACATAAACAATGTTCCAGTTTATTAAATCTGAATTAAAGCCGGCATCGCTTCCGTCATCGATTGGCGGTAATGGTGTATCCATGGATAAATCGACAATCAGATTATAAGATCCTTGTTCATTTTTTTCAAACTCGATTGAATGCGTGATGTCGATCTCGCGGTATACTATGGTTCCTGCCTTATCGTTTAACATAAAACGCATATCCAACAATATGGGTTTATCGGCCGGTTGCGCTGTAATGGAATCGCGCGTGCCCATAACACCGAAAACACGGGTTGAGGTGGAGACAGATCCGTTGAGATTGGATCCGCTGTCGAAAATCCGATTGTTCATTGTAAACTGATAGGTTACCGGAGTAGTGCCATCTTTGTCAGTACTCAGGATGTATGAACCCGACATATTTCGTAAATTGACCAGAACAGGCATACGCGCATTACACAGATTATCTACATGCAGTTTCACAATAAAGTTGCAAATGCGCTCCAGGGGCTTTAGGTTCAGTAATCCGTAATCGGTTAATTCGCCCGAGATTATCTTTTTCTCAATTTTCTGCCAGCTCTCTTTGTCTGAATAGATCACCATCTCTTCGGTCACCTTAAAATTATCGACTATGACAGACGCAAACTCTCCGGGTGTACTTACGTAAGTATCGCCCGAAATGGGCAAAGAGACCTTTGCAGGTGTTATCCCTTTGCAGGTTAGCTGGAAGAAATCGTTGATATTTTCTATTTCTGTATTATCTGCCTGATCGGGAATTTCATTGAATAAAACAACGGTGTATATACCTTGTGGTAAATCAACATAACTTTGTATAGGGTTACTGTTATTTTCGTAAATATGTTTCAATACCAGTGTACCTAATTCATCATAAAACAAAACCGTAACATTCTGTGGGTTTAAACCGGATATGCTCCAGTCTGCACTGATCGGGATGCGCCGGTCGCCGAAATAAATATCATACTGAGACTCTCGGCAACAGGAATTGATGAATAGTGAAAGCATACAAATAGTAAAAATTGCCTTTACAGATTTCATTTTATATTCCTTTTTGTGATTTATGATTTATAAGTTACACAATATCTATTCTTGTTTTACAGTACCTATTCTGTATTATAATTGATTTTGCAGGATATACTGATATCTTTTCCATATAGCAAAGAGAAGCTGTAATTAATCTTGCCCAGATAATCCATTCAAAAATAGAATATATCGTACAAATTCTCTACGGTTATTGTAAATAACAGAATCGGATATCAGATTATAATGAGCTGTAATGTATCCGTTATTTCTGTTAATAACAATAATCGCCAATATTACTTGATCTTAAGGTGATAATTTATATCATACTACAAACTGCACTTATATTGCAAATAATTCATGCATTTTTAATATCTCTATTTGTCACTACTTTACAAGTATATTCACAAAACAATGTTTTTAAAAGAATGTTTATTTAAATTATAACTATTTATTCTATACCTCTTATTTGTTTATAATATGCTAATATTTTTATAATAAAACAGAAGATTCTATTCTAAATTAGCCTATACATATATAATCCTGGTTAATTATACAGGGATATTGTTTGTATTCATTGCATATTCCACCCTGTTTACAGGCTTTTCTATGGGCCTTTTCCGTCATTTCGTCCATAAATGGTTGCACCACACTAAAACTTTTCTATCTTTGCCGTGCAAAAAAACATATAGGTTAATTTATATATGTTAAATAAGAGTTATGTAAACCCGGTAAGTAAAACTTTGTTGTATACGGATTTCGATCGCATTTATGTATCGTATTATCCGCGTATGATTCGATTTGCCCGCAACTATGTGGTGTGCGATGAAGAGGCGGAAAATCTGGTGCAGGATGTTTTTGTGCTGCTCTGGGAAAAGCGCGAAGTGCTGACCATTCAGGTTAG
>CAMTPG010000213.1 GCA_947074335.1 uncultured Parabacteroides sp. | reverse complement strand
ATGTAATAAAATGTAAAAAGGAGAGCATATTTTTGTATGTTCTCCTTTTTTATAAAAATTTATTGGCGCTTTTTTTAATAATTTGTGTTCTTTATACCTTGATTTGTAATTATATTTGTAACCTGTGAAATCTATGAAAATAAACTCTGCTCAAACAAATACACAAAGAGTTTTTTAAGCGCTGAATTATATTAATTATTTGAACTTATATCATCATGAGAAAAAGAAGTATTTGGGCATTAGCCCTTACAGCAGCTTTGGTTTGGATCGGAAAACCGGCTCAGGCTGCTGAATACGAAACCTTTGATCCGGTAGAATATGTGAACCCGCTGATGGGTACGCAGTCTACATACGAACTTTCAACCGGCAACACCTATCCGGCTATTGCCCGTCCGTGGGGTATGAACTTCTGGACACCGCAAACCGGCAAAATGGGTGATGGTTGGGCTTATACCTATACGGCCAATAAGATTCGTGGTTTCAAACAGACACATCAACCCAGCCCGTGGATCAACGATTACGGTCAGTTTGCGATTATGCCCGTAACAGGCAGCCCCGAATTCGATCAGGACAAACGTGCCAGCTGGTTCTCGCATAAAAGTGAAATTGCCAAACCTTATTACTATGAGGTATATCTGGCTGATCATGATGTGAAAACCGAACTTACACCGACCGACAGAGCGGCTATGTTCCGTTTTACTTTCCCCGAAAATGAACACTCTTACGTGGTTATCGATGCACTCGATAACGGATCGTATGTGAAGATTATTCCCGAAGAAAATAAGATTATCGGTTATACCACAAAAAACAGCGGTGGTGTTCCCGATAATTTCAAAAATTATTTTGTGATCGAATTCGATAAACCGTTTACTTATACCTCTACATTTGCAAACGGAACACCTTCGACTTCAAAAAATGAACAAACAGAGAATCATGTAGGCGCTGTAATCGGCTTCCAGACTTCAAAAGGCGAAATCGTACATGCCAAAGTGGCCTCTTCTTTCATCAGCTTCGATCAGGCAATGATCAACATGAACGAAGTTAACGGAAAAACATTCGATCAGATCATGGCACAAGGCAAAGCGATCTGGAACGAAGAGCTGGGTAAAATTGAAGTGAGCGGCGGCACAACCGATCAGTTCCGTACCTTCTATTCATGTATGTATCGCTCATTGCTGTTCCCCCGTAAATTTTACGAAATCAATGCACAGGGCGAAGTGGTTCATTACAGTCCGTACAATGGCGAAGTATTGCCCGGATATATGTTTACCGATACCGGTTTCTGGGATACATTCCGCAGTTTGTTCCCATTCCTGAACCTGATGTATCCAACCATGGCACGCGAAATGCAGGAAGGTTTGATCAATACGTATAAAGAAAGCGGATTCTTCCCCGAATGGGCAAGTCCGGGACATCGCGGCTGTATGGTGGGCAACAACTCTGCCTCTGTTTTGGTCGATGCTTATGTAAAAGGCATCAAAGTAGATGATCTGGAAACTTTATATAAAGGCTTAATCACCGGAACCGAAAATGTACATCCCACGGTTTCATCAACAGGCCGTTTAGGTCATGAATATTATAACACACTGGGCTATGTGCCTTACGATGTGAAGATTCACGAAAATGCAGCCCGTACACTCGAGTATGCTTACAACGACTGGTGTATTTATCAGATTGCAAAAGATCTGGGTCGCCCGAAAAAAGAGCTCGATTTGTATAAAAAACGCGCCATGAACTATCAGAATCTTTTCGATAAAGAAACTAAACTGATGCGTGGCAAAAATAAAGACGGACAATTCCAGACTCCTTTCTCACCCTTGAAATGGGGCGATGCCTTTACCGAAGGTAACAGCTGGCATTACACCTGGTCTGTTTTCCACGATCCGCAGGGATTGATCGATTTGATGGGTGGCAAAGATTCGTTTGTACTAATGCTGGATTCTGTTTTTGCAGTTCCGCCATTGTTCGACGACAGCTATTACGGACATATAATTCACGAAATCCGCGAAATGCAAATCATGAATATGGGTAACTATGCACATGGTAATCAGCCTATTCAGCATATGATTTATTTGTATAATTATGCCGGTCAGCCCTGGAAAGCCCAATATTGGTTGCGTGAAGTGATGAACCGTATGTATACACCCACACCCGATGGCTATTGTGGTGATGAAGATAACGGACAGACCTCGGCCTGGTATGTTTTCTCTGCTTTGGGCTTTTATCCCGTAGCTCCCGGAACTACACAATATGTATTGGGTGCACCGTTGTTTAAGAAAGCGGTTATGCATTTCGAGAATGGCAAATCATTGACCATTAATGCGCCGAACAACAGTCCGAAGAATATGTACATCGAATCGATGTCGTTCAACGGAAAAGAATATACCAAAAACTACCTGGAGCATTTCGAACTGCTCGAAGGCGGTGTACTCGATTTCCAGATGGGTGATAAACCGAATCTGAATCGCGGCGTAAATCCGGAAGATTTCCCCTATTCATTCTCAGTTGCTGAACCTCAAAAGAAAAAATAACCGTTTACATGAAGAAAATGAATAAAAAAACAGCCCGTAAATGGCATACTATGCTGCGCGCCGCAAGTGTGCTGGCCGTGGCCGGTCTGACGGGCTTTGGCATGACCAGTTGCGATGCTGATGATAAATCGGCGGGCATCGACTGGGTTGAATATGTAAATCCGTATATGGGAAATATCAGTCATTTGCTGGTTCCCACATTCCCTACCATTCAGTTGCCCAACAGTATGATGCGCATCTATCCCGAGCGCGCCGATTATACAGCCGATCGTTTGAACGGTCTGCCTATCATGGTAACTACGCACCGCGAAAGTTCGGCTTTTAATCTAAGTCCGTATCAGGGAAGCGAATCGGGAATGGCGCCTGTTATTCAGTACAGCTACGAGAATGAGAAGATTACTCCATACGATTTTCATGTATATCTGGATCATGCCGAAATTGCCGTTGATTTTGCAGTATCTCATCAGAGTGCGGTATACAACTTCACTTACGATAAAAATGAATTGTCGTATCTGATTTTGAATTCGCGCAATGGCGAACTGCAGTTTAAGGATAATGCCGTAAGCGGATATCAATATATCGATCGTAAAACCAAATTATATATCTGGGGTGAAACCAGCGAACCGGTTCAGCAATGCGGAACCATTTTGGGCGATGGTAAATTACAAATCGGCGAAACTTCGGTAGAAGGGCAAAATGCGGCCATGGTACTGGCTTTTGGCGATAAATTAAATATCGGTTTCCGTTACGGCGTATCGCTGATCAGCACCGAGCAGGCACAGAAAAACCTGCAACGCGAAATTCAGACCTACGATACGAAAGCCATTGCCGCCATCGGCAAAGATATATGGAATCAGGAGCTGGGCAAAATTCAGGTTGCCGGCGGCTCTAAAGATGATAAAGTGGTATTCTATACATCGCTTTACCGCTGCTATGAGCGTCCGATTAATATCAGTGAAGATGGACGTTATTACAGTCCGTTCGATGGTAAAGTACACGATGATAACGGTCGTTCATTCTATACCGACGACTGGATCTGGGATACTTACCGCGCCACGCACCCGCTGCGCGTTTTGATTGATGCAGAAGTAGAAAGCGATATCATAAACTCTTTTCTGTTGATGGCACAGCAGATGGGAACCGACTGGATGCCAACATTCCCTGAAATTGTGGGCGATACCCGACGCATGAATTCAAATCATGGTGTTGCTACCGTGATCGACGGCTATCGTAAAGGCGTTACCAATTTCGATCTGAGCTATGCATACAAAGCATCGAAAGGCGCCATCGAAGATAAAACCCTGATTCCATGGTCGGCAAAAGCGGCCGGAGAGCTGGATCAATTCTTCAAAGAGCATGGTTACTTTCCGGCTTTGAAACCGGGCGAAAAAGAGACTGTTCAGCATGTTTCTATCTGGGAAAAACGTCAGCCTGTTGCCGTTACGCTTGGTACGGCTTACGATTTGTGGTGTCTGTCGCAAATCGCCGAAGAGCTGGGTTATACCGACGAGGCCGAATATTATCTGAACAAATCTTATAATTATCGCACACTGTTCAACCCCGAAACCGGATTCTTCCACCCCAAAGATAAAGATGGTAAATTCATCGAAGGTATTGATTACCGCTATTCGGGCGGTCTGGGTGCCCGCGATTATTATGGCGAGAACAACGGCTATGTTTATCGCTGGGATGTGCAGCACAACGTGGCCGATCTGATTGATCTGATTGGCGGCAACGAAGCCTTTACATCAGCCCTCGATTCGATGTTTAACACGCCGCTGGGCATGTCGAAATGGCAGTTCTATTCTACTTTGCCCGATCATACCGGCAATGTAGGACAGTTCTCAATGGCCAACGAACCGAGTTTGCATGTTCCTTATCTGTATAATTATGCCGGTAAACCCTGGATGACACAAAAACGCATCCGTGCCCTGCTTGAGCAATGGTTCCGCAACGACCTGATGGGCGTTCCGGGCGATGAAGACGGCGGCGGTATGTCGGCTTTTGTGGTATTCAGCGAAATGGGATTCTATCCGGTTACTCCGGGACTTCCGGTGTATAATATCGGTAGTCCGGTATTTACGGATGTGAAAATTGATCTCGGCAACGATGCCGTTTTCGAAATTCGTGCCCATAATGCTTCGCGTCATAATAAATATGTACAATCGGCTACGCTGAACGGTCAGCCGCTTGATCAGCCCTGGTTCGATCACAGTGCCTTTGCACAAGGTGGAATTCTGGAGCTGGAAATGGGACCGAAGGCTAATAAATCGTGGGGAGTTTCTACGCCTCCGCCTTCAGCTGAACCGATGCGTAAAAAATAAGCAGTTTCAGACTGTTTGCCTTTTGATAATTGTCAAAAGGTCTT
>CAMTPG010000212.1 GCA_947074335.1 uncultured Parabacteroides sp. | reverse complement strand
AACAACGGGAACTACCACATCCGGATTTTCGATGGTATTTTTAGCTTCCAGATCTGAAGCATGAAGCACAGTTGCCGTTCCGGTATGTTTGCCGGCAGAAAGACCGTTCAGATTGAGTTTTACTTTTCGATTCTGAATGCCGGTATTGGCAATTTTCACCAACAGTTCGTTGCTGTCTTTATCGATGGCGGCCGTAGCATACAAATCCTGCTGTCCGGTAAGCGGCTGATTATCCATATTGACCGGAATTACATGCGTACCGGGATTCTGACCGTACATTTGCTGCACATAATAGTTGGGTGTCATCACAGATGATAAATTATCAAACCAGATCAGATCCGGTCGCCATTGCCAGGCATCAACATGAGCAAAAAGCGGTGCATAGGTACAAAGATAAACCACATCGGCATTGCGTTCGAAACCGGTCATAAAAGCAGCTTCGGCCAATGCAGTCAGGAAGCTGTTTTCACGGTTATTGGGATGACAGGCATATTCGCCGGCAAATACTTTCGGACCTTCACGATCATAATCGTCATAACGACCGGCTCCGGCCAGGAACCATTCGGGTGAACGATAATAATGTTCATCTACCAGATCCACATTCAACCGGCGCATTTCGGGCCAGAGGTATTCAAAATCTTCGCCTTCGGCCTGCGGACCCGAACTGCCCACAATCTGTATTTCCGGATATTTGGCACGGATAGCCGCTACGAACGGTTCCAGACGTTCGGGATAAAGCGGCCCCCACTGTTCATTTCCTATTGCAATCATTTTCAGATTAAAGGGAGCGGGATGTCCCATCTCTGCACGAATTTTCCCCCATTTACTGCTAACCGGACCGTTGGCAAATTCGATCAGATCGAGTGCATCGTCAATGTAGGGCTGCAGTTTATCGACCGGGCAGTTTTCGTTCGGATCATCATTTTCATACTGACAGGATAAGCCGCAATTCAAAACCGGAAGCGGTTCGGCGCCCAGATCTTCGCTCAGGAGGAAGTATTCGTAGAAACCGAGTCCGTACGACTGGTAATAATCCGAAAACTTCTTATGCGGGAAGGTATAATTCCAGCGATTGATATTAATGGGACGATTTTCTACAGGACCAACTGTATTTTTCCACTGATAACGTGTAGCCAGATTTGTGCCTTCCACAATACAACCGCCCGGAAAACGGAACACGCCGGGATTGAGGTTTTCTAAAGCTTCTCCAAGATCGGCACGCATACCATTTTCGCGGTTCTTGTATGTTTTTTCGGGAAACATCGAGATGTGCTCCAGGTCGACAGTGCCCTTACTTGCCATGGTAATACGCAGTCGCGATTTGGCATCGGTAGCCTGTGGCGTCAGCATCACACTGTATTTTTTCCAGTCTTTACCACTAACCTCAATCTCTTTGGTCTCGAAAAGATCATTCGTACTGTTCACCAGATTAACCCGCAGTTTGATCGGAGCCGCCGAAGGCGTGCGTGCATAAAAAGTAAGCTGATAGTTTTGTCCTGCTTCTATGCCGATGCCTTTAAAACCTTCGTTATCTAGTCCGGTGCCGGTAAGTTCTTTATTGTATGACAACCGCACATAATGTGGATTTTTATCAAATGCCGGATTTTTGGTTTGAACGGTTACATTGCCAAAAGGCATCCATCCCATCAAAGGCTCATCAAATTCGAAGGATCGGTTTTTAATCAGCTCGGCATACAAACCGCCATCAGCTCCAAAGTTGATATCTTCGAAAAAGACACCATACATCTCCGGCTGAATCGGTGCGCCGGTTTTTTGTACATCGATGTCGAATACAGCGGTCTGCGCCATCAATCCGGAAAAACCAAGACTCAGGAGTGAGAGCAACATGGTTTTTTTCATTTTCTTTGTCATACTTTAGTATTTTTCTATGAATATTTAGATTTTTATAGTTGCAAATATACACTCATTATCATAAAAGCAAGCCTAAAACAGCCTGTTTAACGACACAAAAAATATTTTTATGCTATAAAACATCTTCAAAGAGGTACAATCTATAAAAGAAGAACGTAATTTTACACTCAATTTTAAAAATTTAAACATTCATGAAAGACAACTATACGAAATCAGGTCTGAACCCGGCCGATTTCATCAAAGATATTGACGGAAAACAGGCTGCACTTTATATCCTGACCAATGATAAAGGAGCAGAAGTTACAATAACCAACTACGGCGCGAAGATTGTTTCGCTCATGGTTCCCGATAAATCCGGCAAGCTGATCGATGTGGTAACCGGCCACAATAACATTGAAGAATATCTTACTTCCGAAGAGCCCTATTTTGGTGCTGTATGTGGTCGTTACGGCAATCGTATCGCCGGCGGTAAATTCGAGCTCGACGGTGTGGTTTATGATAAACTGGCCATTAACAACGGTCCGAACAATCTGCATGGCGGCATCAAAGGATTCAATTCGGTGATGTGGGATATGCAACAAACCGATAAGCAAACCGTAGAATTAAAATACTCGGCTGCAGATGGTGAAGAGGGATTTCCCGGTAAACTGGATACGACTGTTACCTATCATTTAACAAATGACAATGAGGTAGTTATCATGTATCATGCAGTAACCGATAAACCTACGGTGCTAAACCTGACCAATCATTCTTATTTTAATCTTTCGGGACAGGGCGATCCTTCGGTTTACGATCATCAGCTGACGATCAATGCCGATTATTACCTGCCTACCGATAATACATCTATCCCTTATGGCCCAAAAGCTAAAGTAGAAGGAACTCCGATGGATTTCCGTACACCCCATGCCGTGGGAGAGTGTATTGATGAAGATTTTGAAGCATTGAATTTCGGCAAAGGATACGATCACAATTACATATTAAACAAAGAGCAGGCTAACGAACTGGGCTTTTGTGCACATTGCGAATCGCCAAAAACCGGTATTGTAATGGATGTTTATACCACAGAACCGGGCGTACAACTCTATACAGGAAACTGGATGACCGGCAACTTCGTCGGCAAAGGCGGACAACGCTATCCGGAGCGTGCAGCCCTGTGTCTGGAAACACAACATTATCCCGACAGCCCCAATAAACCGGAATATCCCACTACTGTTTTGCGTCCGGGCGAAGCCTTCGAAAGCAAAACTATCTATAAATTTAGTAACAAATAACAAAAAATAATTCATTAACAATCTAAATAATCTAAAAGAAATGGAGTCTACTAAACAAAAAAATTATGTGTTGCCTATAGCGATGATGTTCGCGCTATTCGCGATGATCTCATTCGTTACGGGTTTGCCCGCACCTTTTGGCGCAATCGTACAGAGTGAATTCGGTGCAACAAACTTTCAGGCAACTTTAGGTTTTGCCGCTAACTTTATCGCTTATGCTTTTATGGGTATTCCTTCCGGTATGCTTTTGCAGAAAATCGGATATAAAAAGACTGCTCTTATTGCTATCGCCGTTGGTTTCATCGGTGTAGGTATCCAGGCACTTTCTTCTTTCTCAGGTTTCGCCGTTTACCTGACAGGTGCGTTCGTTTCAGGTTTCTCTATGTGTATGTTGAATACAGTAGTGAATCCGATGTTGAACACATTAGGTGGTGGTGGTAAAAAAGGTAACCAGTTGATCCAGATGGGTGGTTCATTGAACTCATTGTCGGCAACTATCGTTCCGGTACTGGTTGGTTATCTGATGGGTACTATCGTAGACCAGCGTACTATCGCAAAAGCATTACCTGCTTTATACATCGCTATGGCAATCTTCGCAGTTGCTTTCCTTGTATTGCTGTTCATGGCTATCCCTGAACCCAGCTTGTCTATTCAGAAAAAAGATAAAAACGACAAATACAGTCCGCTTTCTTTCCGTCACTTCAAATTTGGTGCATTGGCCATCTTTGTATATGTAGGTACAGAAATTGGTATTCCTCACTTTGCCGGTTTATATATGATGACTCCGCTCGAAGCCGGTGGTCTGGGTATCGATTCTACAATTGCCGGTTCGGTAGTGGGAACTTACTGGTTCCTGATGTTGATCGGTCGTTTGTGCGGTGCATCTGTTGGTGCCAAAGTATCAAGTAGAGCGATGTTAACTACTGTATCAATCACAGGTATTGTATTTATTTTACTGGCTTTCCTTTTACCGCTTACTACACATGTAAGTATGCCGGTGTTCATGAGCGATATCTCATTCGGTCTGGCTCAGGTGCCAATCAGCATCATGTTTATGGCGCTTTGCGGTTTGTGTACTTCAATCATGTGGGGTAGTATTTTCAACTTAGCTGTTGAAGGTCTGGGTAAATATACCGAAGCTGCAACCGGTTTCTTTATGGTAATGGTTTGCGGTGGCGGTATCCTGCCTCTGATTCAGGGTGCAGTTTCTGACAGCGCCGGTTTCATGGCCAGCTTCATTGTAATTATTGCTGCATTATGCTACATGTTATTCTATGCATTAATGGGTAGCAAAAATGTAAATACAGAGATTCCTGTAGAATAAAAAATAAGTGTAAATTTATGCTAAATAGAAATTATCTGATTATATTTGTAATCAGATAATTTCTTTTTTAACCTATATCAAATTCATTATATCATGGAACAAAAAATCAGAAATAAATTTCAAGAATTATTCGGAACTGAAGGCAGCATCTATGCCTCACCGGGCCGTATCAACCTGATCGGCGAACACACAGACTACAATGGCGGCTTCGTATTCCCGGGCGCTATCGACAAAGGCATGATGGCCGAAATCAAACTGAACGGAACAGATAAAGTACGTGCATTCTCAATCGATTTGAATGATTATGCCGAATTTGGACTGAACGAAGAAGATGCACCCGCAGCAAGCTGGGCAAGATACATCTTCGGTGTTTGTCGCGAAATCATCAAACGCGGTGGCAAAATCGGCGGTTTCGATACTGTTTTTGCAGGCGATGTTCC
>CAMTPG010000211.1 GCA_947074335.1 uncultured Parabacteroides sp. | reverse complement strand
ACATTAATATCATTTTATCATTTATTTACAAAAATAACGCTTAACAATGTATACTTATGTATTACTTCATAATAAATAATACATTTGTAATATACATTTACATACATAAATAATGTATACGAGATTAAATTTTGCGATCCCTTTATTCAACATATTTTTAAATTCTAAAATATTTATAGGGTTTTTTTAATCAGTTATTTATAAATTGATATTAATTTAATGATTGAAATATAACGAAACAATTATAAACAATCTGTGACATTTGAATATTTTATCAATGTTTACAGCTATTAATATGCAGTATACCAGTACAATATGCAATTTATCGGAAGTTGTTCTTTAATCGAAAAAAGAGGAGTTATCAATTGTATACACATGAATTGTTAATCGATGTATATCCTGTGTATACATATGTAATGTATAGATTTATATTTGTAATTTGCAGATGTAAAATTTATAGTATATCTTTGTAACCAAATAGAAAATACAATTGTTATATAGAAAATCAGACATATTGACAGTTTAAATCTAATTATCAGCGTTATGATTCAACGAATTTCAGAAATAATGAAGCGTGAACGGTTAAATTCTTCCGGATTTGCCGAAGCAATCGGTATACAAAGAGCTTCCATGTCGCATATCATTAATGGAAGGAATAATGTAAGTCTGGATGTTTTATTAAAAATTTTAGAACGCTTTACGTATGTTAATTCAGACTGGTTACTTTTTGGTAAAGGCGAAATGCTTGCCGAAAATAAACTGGTACAGCCTCAATTATTCGAAAATACGCCCGAAATTCCGGCCGAGGCTCCTGTCGTGCCCGAAAAACCGCGGGAAATGGTAGTTGAAAAGCCTCAAATTGTGGCAAAACCAGCTACAGAAGAGCGAGTTATGCGCTTGGATAACCTTTCTAAAAATGTGTCTAAAATAATGATATTCTATTCGGATAATACATTTGAGACTTTTATTCCCGAAAAAGCACGAAAGAATCTGCTGTAAGAAGTTTCGATTGCCGCTTTTTGGCATATCTTTTATATCTTTGTAGAACGAATCGTGTAATCGTTTTTTATGAAGAAGTATATGCTTGATATGAAGGTGACAGCAAACTGTCCGCTTCATAATAATTATTGTCTGCTAAAGCTTACGGCCGATCAGACGCTCCCCGAAATGCTTCCCGGACAGTTTGTCCAGGTACGCGTGGATCGTTCTCCAACAACATTTTTACGCCGTCCGATCTCTATCAATTACGTAGATCGCGAAACCAATGAACTCTGGTTGCTGGTTCAGAAAATCGGCGACGGTACCCGCACCATGTGCGAAAGTCGTCCCGGCGATATCCTGAATCTGCTTTTGCCATTGGGTAACAGCTTCACCATTCCGGCCGATAAAGGGCAAAAACCATTGCTGATTGGCGGCGGTGTAGGCACTGCACCTATGCTTTATCTGGGTGCCGTTTTAAATGAAGCCGGTATTACGCCCACATTCCTGCTGGGTGCGCGTACCGAAAAGGATCTGTTGCAATTGGAAAAATTCGAGCAGTTCGGTGATCTGTTTGTTACCACCGAAGACGGTTCATTTGGCGAAAAAGGCTTTGTAACGAATCATTCTGTGTTGCAACAGGTTGCATTCGATCAGATCTATACCTGCGGTCCTAAACCAATGATGATGGCTGTGGCCAACTATGCACATCAATCGGGAACAGCCTGCGAAGTATCGCTCGAAAACACGATGGCATGCGGAATCGGTGCCTGTTTGTGTTGTGTGGAGAAAACAAAAGAGGAACATCACGTTTGTGTATGTACCGAAGGTCCTGTATTTAATATAGAAAAATTGTCATGGCTGAATTAAATGTAAACATAGGAAAACTGGCGCTTAAAAATCCGGTTATGACCGCTTCGGGAACATTCGGATATGGAATTGAATATGCCGATTTTATGGATATTTCGCGCCTCGGCGGCATCTTTGTTAAAGGTACTACAATTCAACCCCGCGAAGGCAATGCTTATCCGCGTATGGCAGAAACACCTTCGGGCATGCTTAATGCCGTGGGCTTACAAAACAAAGGCGCACATTATTTTGCCGAACATATCTATCCGGAAATCAAGGATATTGATACAAATATGATTGTGAACGTAAGCGGTTCATCGATCGAAACTTACGTGGAATGCGCCGAGAAAATTGCCGAATTGGATCAGATTCCGGCTATCGAGCTAAACATATCCTGTCCGAATGTAAAACAGGGCGGCATGGCCTTTGGAGTAACCTGTGCGGGTGCTTCCGAAGTAGTAAAGGCTGTACGTAAAGTATATCCTAAAACAATGATTGTTAAGCTTTCGCCCAATGTTACCGATATCACCGAGATTGCTCGTGCCGTAGAGGCCGAAGGAGCTGATTCGGTGTCACTGATTAATACCATGCTGGGAATGGCAGTGGATGTGGAAAAACGCAAACCGATTCTTTCTACCGTAACGGGCGGATTATCGGGGCCCTGCGTAAAACCCATTGCCGTGCGTATGGTTTGGCAAACCTATAAAGCGGTAAAAATACCCATCATAGGACTGGGCGGCATTGCTACCTGGAAAGATGCCATGGAGTTTATTCTGGCCGGGGCCACGGCTATTCAGATCGGTACCTATAATTTTGTGGATCCTACCGCAGGTATTCAGGTAATCGACGGATTGAATGAATACTGCGATCGTCACGGCGTAAAATCAATTACTGAATTAATCGGTGCATTGCATCATTAAATCCGCTTGTTTTAGCCATAATCTATACGGATTGGATGATTGATGTATACTGTTTACATTCATAATTCATGCCATTAAAATACAGAGTAGCCCGATTTGGAACAGCTGATTCTCAGCACTGATGCCGAATCGGGCTATTTTATTGGGAATAAGCAGTGTACAAAACTATATTATTGCAGAACAACCGGATCGCAAATACTTTTATTTTCCTTCATAAGGGGTTTTAAATCCCTCTGTAAAGCAATTTTAATCCCCTTGCAAGGGGATTTTGTTCTGAATTATATTAGCTCTGCATCTATCTGGATAAATATTGAATTTCTACTGAATCCCGCCGGTTATATTACCGGCATTCGTATCTTTAAATCGTGAATCAGAAGGTTGAAACCGGATCTGAAAAATGTAACTTATCATACAGAAATGCCATTCTATTTCCGGAGAAAAATCCGGATCTTTCTGGACTATAATTGCTTTCGTATTCTGTGCCATTTAATAACAAAAAGCTAAAAAAGTTTGTTATTATTAATAAAAGCCATGTTTGATTTCTTAAACGACATATTAACGGATACGGTAATTACACCTTATACTGCCATAATCAGGTTGTGCATCAGCTTTATACTGGGAGCTATTATTGGTATGGAAAGGCAATTCAGGCGGCGCGAAGCCGGTATGCGTACTTTTACGCTGATCTGCCTGGGATCGACTGTGGCTATGCTTGTTTCGATATGGATTCCGCAGAGTTATCCGAATTTTCTGAACGGAGATCCGGGGCGAATTGCAGCACAGGTACTTTCCGGCATTGGATTTCTGGGCGCAGGCGCTATTATTCAGAGTCACGGAAGTGTGCATGGTTTGACCACAGCTGCCTGCATCTGGGTAATTGCCGTGATCGGACTGGCTGTAGGCGCCGGCATGTATGTATCGGCTGCAATTGCTACAGTGGTTACTCTGTTTGTGTTAATCAGCCTCGATCATCTGGAAAGGCGGATGTATCTTAGCGGCGTAAATAAAATACTAACCGTAACCTGCTCAACCACTTCGCCCGACTTTTCACATTTGCGTACCATCATGGAGAAAGAGGGATTGTTTATCGTAAACATGTCGTACGAATCGTTTTACAACGAGAACAAATCCATCATCACCTATAAAGTGAATGTACGGAAGTTCTCCTCATATTCCCGGCTTTTCGATGAAATTCATAAGCTTGGCAATGTGATGCAAATTCAGATGATATCGTAAGATTTAACCGGTTGCAGTTTCAATCAGACAGTTTTCATAACAACCGGCTCTAATTAGGATCAGGCTGTTTCTGCCCAAAATAAATTAGGCAAAAACAGATCCGATTTAAGCTTCAATTCAAATCAAACGGCTCCCGTCCGGAGCATTTCGCCTACAATGCGTGCTGCATCTTCCACATACACGGCACAGGGACGTTTCTCATAATAGGTTTTTGTGCGCTCAGAAGGTTTCGGTGCCGTTGTTGCTGCATCTTCGGGCGGCAGTAAATCGCGGCAGATGATCGAGCCGTGTTTTTCTTTAAAGCAGGCGGCCATCTGCTGCACTGTACCATAATTACGGGTGCGCTGTTCCTGATTACCAAGCTCATGCACCGGATGGCAGAAACCGGCCAGCATAGACATGGCACTTACGGCTCCGCACACTTCGCGCATGCGTCCCATGCCGCCGCCAAACGAGACTGACATCTTTTTAGCCAGATCCGGTTCCAGATCAAACAGATCGGCATAGGCCAGAAAAACAGACTGGGCACAATTATAGCCGGACTCGAAATTGGTTCGTGCCCGGCTGATACGTTCTTCCAAATCGAATGTATTCATATAGTTTATTCAGGAGGCAGATTAAAATTCGTAATCCACACAGGCACGATCTGCTTTTACCGGACCGATAATACCTTTGGCCACAGCCACATGCTCAGGATGAGCAGCATATGCTTTCACGGCTTCGAGCGAATCCAGCTCGGTAGTCAGAATCAGATCCCAGGTTTCATCCGGATTGATATTGAAATCAACATGGATATACCGCAGAAAATCAATCTTCTCCTTCAGCAATTCGAGTGCCACCTTAATTTCTTTCATTTTGTTTTCTTTCTCGGTTGCCGTTGCAAACGGCGTGAGTTTAAACATCACAATGTGTCGTACCATGATAATTG
>CAMTPG010000210.1 GCA_947074335.1 uncultured Parabacteroides sp. | reverse complement strand
TCAGATTTCCGGCATCAAAACCTACCGGCAGCAGATCGGCCGCACAGTCTACGCGCCGTACGGATTCGGCACCGCACATGAAGATACGGATCGGTTTTTGCTGGCGTCGTTCGGTTTCGAGTAATACCTGGCGGCAGATGCCGCAGGGCGATATGGAGCCGGTTTGCCGATCGTTTTGCAAGGCGGCAACTACAAGCATCAATACCGCTGTTTCGGGATATTGATGATTCGCACTAAACAAGGCCGTGCGTTCGGCACAAATGCCGGCCGGATAGGCTGCATTTTCCTGATTGCTTCCGGTAATTACTTCGCCATTATCTAATAAAACAGCCGCTCCTACCTGAAACCCGGAATAGGGTGCATAGGCTTTCGAAGCGGCATCGAGTGCTGCGCCGGCCATTTGCTGAATGGGTTCGGGCAATTCGGAAGGTTTATAACAACATACCGGAATTTCGATTTTTAGCTTTTCCATATGTCTTGTTGTTTAGTATAAAACAAAGATAATTAAAATACGTTCACATCCACTGTAAATCATTAACTATTATTGCCATTCGCGAAGCCGGAAATCCTAAATATTGCATTATATTTGTGAAATGTTCTTGTAATAGATTTACAAGCCTGAAATAAATAAAACAGATTGTCCGAATATCACATGAAACGATCAGCATACTTTACCCGCCTCTTGCTTTTATGGTTTTTTGCCGCTTTGGTTCTGCCTCTTTCGGCTCAGCGAAAATCGCCTGCTTTCGAGAAATACATCGATCAATATAAAGCACTTGCCGTGCAACATCAGAAGAAATATAAAATTCCGGCCAGTATCACTTTGGCGCAGGGGTTGCTGGAATCGGGTGCCGGTCAAAGTGATCTGGCACGTAAGTCGAACAACCATTTCGGCATAAAATGTCATTCCGACTGGAAAGGCGGCCGGGTTTATCACGATGATGATCTCCGGAACGAATGTTTCCGCAAATATAAATCGGCCGAACAATCTTTCGATGACCATTCGCTTTTTCTGGTGAATCGTCCGCGCTATGCCCGACTCTTCGAACTCAATATCAAAGATTACAGAGGCTGGGCCAAAGGGTTACAAACCTGCGGCTATGCTACCGATAAGGCCTATGCCAACCGGCTGATCAAAATCATCGAAGATTATGAGCTTTATCGCTATGATTCGGCCAAAGGCTGGGAAAAAGTCGGAACGGTTCAGCAAACCCTGCTGGTTTCGCCCTATACCATCTATCGTACCAACGGATTGATCTATGTGCATTCCAGAGGTAACGACAGTTACGAGGTGATTGCCCAATCGCTGGGCTTCAAACCCAGAGAGCTGGAGAAATACAATGAGCTGCCGGCCGATTATCCGCTTCAGAAGGGCGATGTCGTCTATCTGCAAAAGAAAAAATCAAAAGCGGACAAACCCGATTACGAACATGTGGTACAGGTGGGAGAGTCCATGCACAGCATCTCGCAGAAATACGGAATCCGGGTAAGCAGCCTCTATAAGTTGAATAAAAAGCATAAAGATTACGTACCTGAAGAGGGAGATGTGCTAAAACTCAGATAAAAATCGTATCTTTGCAACCAAATTTGCTAAAACAATGAGCGATCAACGATACAATTTACGTGGCGTTTCTGCCTCAAAAGAGGATGTTCACAATGCAATTAAGAACATCGATAAAGGTTTGTTCCCTAAAGCTTTCTGTAAAATCATTCCCGATATCTTAGGTGGTGATCCGGATTACTGTAACATCATGCATGCCGACGGCGCCGGTACTAAATCGTCGCTGGCCTACATGTACTGGAAAGAAACCGGTGATATCTCTGTATGGAAAGGGATTGCACAGGATGCATTGATTATGAATATCGACGACCTGCTGTGTGTGGGTGCCGTGGATAATATTCTGATCTCTTCAACGATCGGAAGAAATAAACTGCTGATTCCGGGCGAAGTGATTTCGGCCATCATCAACGGAACAGACGAATTGCTGCAGGAGCTGCAGGAAATGGGCGTAGGTTGTTATGCAACAGGCGGCGAGACTGCTGATGTGGGCGACCTGGTGCGTACGATTATTGTAGACAGCACCGTGACCTGCCGCATGAAGCGTGCCGATGTGGTTGATAATAGTAATATCAAAGGCGGTAACGTAATTGTGGGGCTGGCATCGTTTGGTCAGGCTACTTACGAAAAGGCGTATAATGGCGGTACGGGAAGTAACGGACTTACTTCGGCCCGTCATGATGTGTTTGCCAAATACCTGGCTGCCAAATATCCTGAAAGTTTTGATGCTTCCGTGCCGGAAGAGCTGGTTTATTCGGGAGGGCTGCAACTGACCGACGAAATCGAAGGACTGGGTATCGATGCCGGTAAGCTGGTTTTATCGCCTACGCGTACTTATGCTCCGGTGATCAAACAGATTCTCGATAAAATGCGTAATCATATTGATGGTATGGTTCACTGCTCGGGCGGTGCACAGACTAAAGTGATGCATTTTGTGGAAAATAAAAAAGTGGTAAAAAATAATCTCTTCCCGATTCCTCCGCTGTTTAAGATTATTCAGGAACAGAGCGGAACCGACTGGAAAGAGATGTATAAAGTGTTTAATATGGGTCACCGCATGGAGATCTATGTAGAACCCGAATATGCCGACGAAATCATTGCCATCTCGAAAAGCTTCGGTATCGAAGCTCAGGTAGTGGGTTATGTGGAAGAGGCCGAAAAGAACGAATTAATTATCGAAAGCGAAAAAGGTCGCTTTGTTTATTGATCAGCATGGCCGACAGTAGTTTGTTAGATAAATTAGAGGGCTTAGCCAGTCGTTTCGAAGAGGTAGGTACACTGATTACCGACCCGGCAGTGATTGCCGATATGAAACGCTACGTGAAGCTGAATAAAGAATATCGGGATCTGGAGAAGATCGTGGGAGCGCGCGACAGTTATGTGCAGGCTTTGAACGGCATAAAAGAGGCGCGCGAAATTCTCGATACCGAACAGGATGCGGAGATGCGCGAAATGGCACGCGAAGAGCTTGATGCCTGCAATGCACGTATTCCCGAATTGGAAGAGGAAATTAAATTATTACTTGTACCGGCCGATCCGCAGGATGATAAAGCAGCGATTGTGGAAATTCGCGGCGGAACCGGTGGCGATGAGGCTGCTATTTTTGCCGGCGATTTATACCGTATGTATGTGAAATACTGCGAGGCTAAAGGCTGGAAAATTGCACTGTCGAGCTTTAGTGAAGGTTCGTCGGGCGGCTTTAAAGAGATGATCTTCACCGTGACGGGCGAGAAGGTTTACGGAACCCTGAAATACGAATCGGGTGTGCATCGCGTACAGCGTGTGCCGGCAACCGAAACACAGGGACGAGTACATACATCGGCCGCTACCGTGGCTGTTCTGCCCGAAGCCGATGAGTTTGATGTGGAAATTAACGAAGGCGAAATCAAATGGGATACATTCCGTTCGGGCGGTGCCGGCGGACAGAATGTAAATAAGGTGGAATCGGGTGTGCGTTTACGTTACAACTGGAAGAATCCCAATACCGGTGTGGTGGAAGAGATTCTGATTGAATGTACCGAAACCCGTGATCAGCCTAAAAATAAGGAGCGTGCTCTGACGCGTCTGCGTTCGTTTATCTATGATAAGGAACACCAGAAGTATATCGACGATATCGCTTCGAAACGAAAAACAATGGTGTCGACGGGCGACCGTTCGGCAAAGATTCGTACTTACAACTATCCACAGGGTCGTATGACCGATCACCGCATCAATTATACCATGTATAATCTGTCGGCCTATATGGATGGTGACATTCAGGATTGTTTAGACAAACTGATCGTGGCGGAAAACGCGGAACGATTGAAAGAGTCTGAATTGTAAATGTTTAGGTTTTAATGACTTTTTACTTTAGAGAAAATGAACAAACAGCAGTTATTTGAAAACATTGTAAAAAAACAATCTTTCCTTTGCGTGGGATTGGATACAGATATAAAGAAGATTCCTCAACATCTTTTAAATGAAGAGGATCCGATCTTCGCATTTAACAAAGCCATTATCGATGCTACTGCCGATTTCTGTGTTTCGTATAAACCGAATCTGGCTTTCTACGAAAGTCTGGGTGTAACCGGTTTGTTATCGTACGAAAAAACAGTGGCTTACCTGATGGATAATTATCCCGATCAGTTTATTATTGCAGATGCAAAACGCGGCGACATCGGAAATACATCCGAAATGTATGCCCGCTCGTTTTTCGATCATAACATAAAAGTGGATGCGGTAACCGTTGCGCCTTATATGGGCGAAGACAGCGTGAAACCGTTTCTGATTTATCCCGAAGCGTGGGTTATTTTGCTGGCGCTGACTTCGAACAAAGGATCGCAGGATTTTCAGATGACAACCGACGAAAACGGCGAACGTCTGTTCGAAAAAGTATTACGTAAATCGCAGGAATGGGCTACCGACGAACAGATGATGTACGTGGTAGGAGCCACTCAGGGCAAAATGTTCCTGGATATCCGTAAATATGCACCCCGTCATTTTCTGCTTGTTCCCGGTGTGGGAGCACAGGGCGGAAGTCTTGCCGAAGTGGCCGAATACGGTATGAATGATATGTGCGGTTTGCTGGTAAACTCATCGCGTGCCATTATTTATGCCGACAGTTCAGAGCAGTTTGCAGTCGTTGCGCGACAGGAAGCTCAGAAGGTTCAACAGGAAATGGCGGTCCATCTGAAAAATAAAGGATTAATTTCTGCCTAAATCATAGGGAATCACAATATTTTTTAGCATTTTTGCACGATACCTTGAAAAATAGTCAGAAACGTATTGAATTACATAATTATAACAAAATAAATGGAGTTTTCGGCCCAACAAATTGCAAGTGTTTTAGGGGGTACCATAGAGGGAAATCCTGA
>CAMTPG010000209.1 GCA_947074335.1 uncultured Parabacteroides sp. | reverse complement strand
AGATCTCCGGATAGCTGCACATCAGGTTGGTCGACATAAAGCCGCCATAGCTCCATCCGAATACGCCGATACGATCAGCATCTATAAAGGGCAGTGATTGAAGGTATTCAACCCCTTTCACCTGATCAGCCATCTCATTAACACCGAGATTACGGTGTATTACACTCTCAAAATCAAAGCCGCGATTGGCCGATCCCCGACTGTCTACCGTAAATACGGCATATCCTTTTTGTGCCATATACAGATCCCAGCCCGGTACGCCGTTCATCCAGCCACCTGTTACCAGTTGGGCATGCGGACCGCCGTATACATAAACCACTACCGGATATTTTTCACCCGCTTTCATGTTGAGCGGTTTAACCAGTCTGTAGTTCAGATCGGTAACTCCGTCGGCAGCTTTAAGGGTACCTGTTTCAATGTCGGGTAAGGCATAACCTTTATACGGATTTGCTGCACTGAGCAGTGTATTTATCGTTTCTCCGTTGCGGGTATCTATAATTGTGATTTCGCGCGCAACATCGGGAGCCTGATATTTATCTGTCAGATAGTTGCCCGAAGCACTGAGCTGCGCCTGATGCACACCCTGCATGCCCGGTTCCCGATTCATCGGTGTGAGCGTACCGTCTTTCAGACTCAGTTTCCAGGTACGGATATTCAATGCACTGCCGGTCTGTACGGGATGTTCATCCAGCGGCTTTGTTGCACTGAAATAGAGATTATCGCCCGATTCGTCGAATCCTGTTGTATTTAATACAAGCCATTCGCCCGCAGTAAGTTGCCGGATCAGTTCGCCCTTTGCATTGTACAGATACAAATGATTAAAACCGTCGCGCTGACTCTGCCAGATAAACTGATCCGGATTGCCCGGAATAAACAGGGGAGGATTCTGGGGTTCCACATACCGTTCGTTTGTTTCGGTAAACAGAACAGCGTTTCTCTCTCCCGTTGCAGCCGAATAACTAACCAGATTCATTTCGTTCTGATCCCGGTTCAGTTCGGCGATATAGAGCTGTTTTCCGTCGGGCGACCAGGCTATATTGGTCAGGTATTTCTCTTTCGGTAAACCGGTTTTCAGCCAGACCGTTTTTCCTGATTCCGGATAATAGATCCCTACGGTAACCTGATGACTCTTCATGCCGGCCATCGGATATTTATGCGGTTTTGCGGTAGCAATGCGGGCCGAAGCATCCACAAACGGATAATCGGTAACCATACTTTCGTCCATGCGGTAGAAGGCCAGTGCATGTCCCGAAGGCGACCAGAACAAGCCTTTGTGTATACCAAACTCAAACTGATGAACAGCCTGACCACATACCACATCCGACGCTGTTTCGTGTGTTACCTGCGTCAGCTTACCTTCGGGTGAGAGAATAAAGACATTATTCCCTTCGGTAAAGGCCAGATCCTGATTAGCCGTACAGAAATCAAAGTTTTTCCAGTCATCCTGTAAGGCATAAACGGCTACGATCTTTCCCGCTTTCCAGTCGTAAAGCAATCGGTGCTTCTTCACCTGAAATGCCAGAACCGTACGATCTTTAAACGGCACCGAAAAGGCCGGCATGCTGCCCGTCGTCTTCAGTCCCGCCGCCTCCAGCGCCTCATTCAGCTGCTTCCGGGTAAAAGCCACAACGGCTTTCTCTCCCGGAATACCGGCATACATACTGTCACCTTTTATATATATAAACTCATCGCCGTTCCACTGCAACTGACGGAGATCGCGCGGTACAAACCTGCTCTGGCTCTTACCGCCAGGAATCACATCATGAAGTGTAAGCGATTTATCCTGTGCTCTCATGGATACCGTCAATGTTGATCCGATCAAAACTGCTGCCAGCCAGATAAATTTAATCTTCAGACCCATTATCCTCACGTTTCTTAAAGGGTTTTCTGAATGATTTATCCGAACGGGTATCAAATGATCGTTTGTTTTTATCAAAAGGCTTTTTATGCTTATCGAAGGGTCGTTTTTCTTTAAACGATTTATCATCCTCCTGGAATTTATGTGCCGTAAATCTGCTTCTGCCCGGCAGGAATTGTTCGCGTTCGAACTCATCTTCGGTATGCGCTGCGGCAAAACGGCGCTCGGGGCGATCCTGTTTGAATCCGCTTCGCTGGTTGTTACCCTGAGTGCGGAATGCCGGTTTGCGGGTAAAATCCTTTTCGCCTGACGGTGCTTCGCGTTCCGGTCTTTCGGCCTGTGCCTTTTTATATTCTTTATTCTTGCCTTCGAAAATCTCATAATGACGGAACTCGCATTCCAGCGAAGCATTCATCAGTTTGATTTTATCAGTGGCACGTAAACCGATTTTATCGAAACATTCATCTTTATAGCTCAGAATCCAGGCATTATATCCGGTAAATACATGTTTCAGTCGCTCGCCGATCATGGCATACAGACTTAACAGATCCCGCGAAGAGATGCGTTCGCCATAAGGCGGATTCATCACCAGAATACCCGGTCGGGGAGCTTCGGTATATTGTTGGAAAGGCATAGCCTTCAGATCTACATATTTCATCAGACCTGCACTGCGGATATTCTTTTCGGCAATTTCTATGGCCGCCGGACTGATATCAGAGCCGTAGCATTTAAATTTGAATTCGCGTTCTTCGCTTTCATCATGGTAAATACGATCGAACAGCTCCTGATCGAAATCGTTCCATTTCTCGAAAGCAAACTCTTTGCGGTGGATACCCGGTGCAATATTCAGGGCAATCATAGCCGCCTCGATCAGCAGCGTACCCGATCCGCACATCGGATCTACAAAATTCGTTTCGCCCTTCCAGCCGGTCAGCATAATCATACCTGCAGCCAGTACCTCATTCAGGGGTGCCTCGGTCTGATCCACACGGTAACCGCGTTTGTGCAGACTTTCGCCCGAGCTGTCGATTGAAAGGGTGCAATCGTTGTGCGAGATATGAATATTAATATATAAATCGGGATTATTTACGCGTACAGAGGGACGTTTTTTAAATTTCTCCATGAAATAATCTACAATCGCGTCCTTCGTACGATAAGCCACAAATTTAGAATGATTAAAATCATCCGAATAGATAACTGAATCGATTGCAAATGTTTTATCCAGCGAGATATAATCTTCCCATTTTACTTTCATCACCTCTTTGTAAACCATATCGGCATCCTTTGCCTTGAAATGATAAATGGGTTTCAAGATGCGCAACGCTGTCCGGCAGTGGAAATTAGCTTTATAAAGCAATTCTTTGTTACCTGTAAAAGAGACCATGCGGCGGCCTGTTTGCACGTCATTGGCACCTAAAGATAACAATTCGCCGGCCAGTATTTCTTCTAACCCGTACAGGGTTTTGGCCACCATTTCAAAAGTTTCGCTCATCGTAATTGAAATTGACAAAGAATTCATCTTCAGCCGGCGTGCCGGAATCTGCGAATTCCCTGTTGTTAAAAAATCAGTTATTTAAAATTTGTATTTTTGTATTTATCTGTTGTACCGTTTCTTTTTGTGCATGCAATGTAACCGTTGTACCGGCCGGTATATCCCGGTCTATCCAGAGATTCCCGCAAATGGTTACTCCGTTACCAATCCGGATACGCCCCAGCAGCGTGGTATTGGAATAAATGGTTACATAATCCCCGATTACCGGATGGCGATTGATGCCGCGGATGGCGTGACCGTCTTCGTCGGGAGGTAATTTTTCGCCCGCCAGACTGACTCCCTGAAAGATGCGGACATGATGACCGATTACACTGGTTTCGCCAATCACTGTTCCGGTTCCGTGATCGATTGAGAAATAGGCTCCGATCGCAGCACCCGGATGGATGTCAATTCCTGTTTCGGCATGTGCCATTTCGGTGATCATTCGCGGAATATAGGGCACTTTCAGCAGATACAGCTGATGCGCAATCCGCCAGTTGCTGATGGCACGAAATCCGGGATAGCATAAAATTACCTCGTCCAGATTCTGTGCGGCCGGATCCCCGTTGTAAGCGGCTTCGGCATCTTTGGACAGCGCTTCGCGCAGTTCGGGAAGCGTACGGATAAAATCGGCCGACAACTCTTCCGCCTTCTCGCGCAGCAACTCGCAGGCCGGATGTTGAAGGGAAGATTGTGCCAGACATAATCCGGCATAGATTTGTTCGGAGAGCAGACTGTGCAGTGTTTCAATATGCATACCGGTATGAAAACGAATGGTTTGCCGGCTGATGCGTGCCTTGCCGAAATAACCCGGAAAGAGTATGGCGCGGCAGAGATCAATAATCTCGTTCAGTACACTGCCCGAAGGCAATGTCTCTTCATCCCGACAGGCATGAAACAGGCGTTTATAGGAATCTTCTATCGAAAGCTTTTCCACTGTTTCATTCATAACCCTGATATGCTTTTGCAACCTCATTCGTTTCGACAATCATTTGGGAACAAAAATACAACTAATTAATTGAAAATGGACTCTTTTTGCGATAAAATGATTTGTCATGAGGTGCTCCAAATTCCTTGCAGCCTATAGATTCCGGTTTCACACGCCATATTTTCACATTTCTTACAGAAGGCTCCGAGTAGACAAAGGTACGATCCGTATATTGCTTCATCAGAATATCGAGTGCTTCACGTTTCTGTTCCGGCTCTTCCACAAACTCCACTACACCCCGGCAAATCACACTCTTGGTGCGCATCCGATAACTGCAGGCTACTTCGGGATGCTGATATACCAGCTCCCGTTCGGTGCAAAAAGTAATGCATATTTTCGGATTATGCTCCAGCATTTCTATACAACTGCCTTCCTGCGCTGAATGCAGGTAGATGATGCCGTTATTATACCCGAAATTCATCGGGATTACATAAGGCATGCCTGTTTGATCAATCATACCCGCATAACATACATCGCAGGAGCGGATAATCTGCTCGATCAATGCCTCATTTGTATGGTTCAGTGTCTTCATTTTT
>CAMTPG010000208.1 GCA_947074335.1 uncultured Parabacteroides sp. | reverse complement strand
CAAATCCACAATGCTGAGGTTGGGCAAAAAGCCCAGTTTATGAGCAAAAACCTGATAATAGGGCACCGGTTTAAAATCCGGATCGGCGGCTTCATGCTTGGGACGGATTGTTTCGCGAAAGTCGTTAGCCACATCGACTGTGTAGCTTTCCGTGCGAATGATACGAGGCGAGAGATCGATCAGACTGCAAACCAGTTCGCGCAGCGATTCGTTGAAATCGAGCAGGAATTCGAAGCGTTTTTCATAAAAGGGGGCGAAGTCGTCGGCATAATATTCAAAAAATGCACTCATATTATAGGCCGAAACCAGCGCATTCCAGTGCAGATGCCGCCAGTTACCGTGATCGGAGATCCGGATATCGCGTGTGGCACATTTCAGGGTATCGGGTTTAACGATAGGAACCGAAAGCGGCAGCGGTCCGTTGGGTGAGGCAATCACACAGCGGTTGCGATAGGTTTGCTTGAGGTAATTTTCGGCCGTTTCCAGATGAACGGTATCGTATTGAAACAGTTTACAGTATTGCTGAACCGGTCCGAGATAGGCGGTCGAGATAAAACAGCTTTCCATGATTATACAGGTTTAAAAATTCGTTGACGATTCGGGCTGAACCAGCAGCACATCACGGTACCGATCAGGTGATCGGCAGGGATAAAACCCAGATGCCGCGAATCTACCGAATCGTCGATGTTATCCGACAGCAGCCAGTAATAGTCCTGATCGAAAAAGAGATAATCGGTCTCCACGCCGTCGATGTAGAGTTTATGATTTATGATTTCGGCTTTGTCGCCGGCCTGTTGCATGATGATATCGCGGCAGGCAGTGAGTGCAGCTTCATCTAACCGATAGGCGCGCCCTTTGCGGGGTACAACCAGCTGATAAGCTGCTGTTTGCCGGCGACTGAACTGTTCGCGTTGTTCGGGCGTAAGTTCTTCGCGCAGCTTAAAGGCTTCGAAAGGAGTGAGTGCACATTGATAGCCGCCTGTTTCTTCGCTCCAGTTGCGTGTGGAAATCTGCAGATGTCGCATCGCTTCGAGCAGGGCAGGAGCTGCTTTGTAGGTTACAAAATAACCGGCCAGTGCTTCGGGCGGAAGCGGAATTTCGCGTCCGTTTACCGAGTAACCGTCGGCACTTACCAGCATGGTATCTCCGGGCATGCCGATGCAGCGACTCAGAAAAAGCGGCGGCGCACCGGCATCCTGCTGCAACGGACTCTCGAACAAAACAATCCGGTTGCGTGCCGGATTACTTTTTACCGGCAGTTTGTTTACCAGCACAAGATCGCCCTGTTGCAATGCCTCGTTCATAGCCTGCGTGGAAACCCGGTACGAGCTCATGCAAAATGAACGGATAGCCATTACACTGCCCGTTATGAGCAGTATAATCGCTATCCATTGCAGGGAATTTATGGCGAATCTTTTTTTTGTCATACAAAATATATCGGCCCGTTCAGCGCGGCAGCCGGTTTAAATTCACTCCGATTTATCTTTATGCACCCAGCGGAACATACGATCCCAGCGGATACCGCCTTTCAATAACGGACGATCTTTGTCCAGCGAAAGCCAGATCATAATCGGTTTTCCCACTACATGATCTTCGGGAACAAATCCCCACGAGCGACTATCGGCGCTGTTATGGCGGTTGTCGCCCATCATCCAGTAATAATCATACTGAAAGGTATAGGCTTTGGCCGGTTTGCCGTTGATGTAATATTGTCCGTCTTTTTCTTCGAGCGTGTTGTTTTCGTAATTACGGATACAACGTTCGTATAAGGCGACGGTTTCGGGATTAAGCTCGATGGATTCGCCCTTTTTCGGGATCCACAGCGGACCGAAATTGTCGCGTGTCCAGCCTGTGTCGTAACCGGCCGGATAGGTGCTTCCGCCCATGATGTCGGGTTCGATGATAATCTCCTGAATCAGTGCCATTTTTTTAGCCTTTTCCAGCGCAGCCATCGTAAGCGGCAGGCGGTAAACCGGTTTGTAAGCGCCGTTGGCATCGGGTGTGAAGCCCAGAAAAGCCAGCGTGGGGGTGTTGTTTACACCGTCTGAAACCATGATGCGGTCATCTTTGCTTACATCCAGCAGACGAAACTGATCGTCGTTGAGCAGTGAGCCGTCGGTCGATACATAGTAATTATACTGCATATCTTTGGGATTCTCGGCCATTTTTCCGTCGATATAAACCTGATTATCGATCAACTGGATGGTATCGCCCGGCATACCGATGGCACGTTTCACGTAATTTTCGCGTTTATCCACGGGGCGGTAAATCACTTCGCCAAAAGTGGCCTTATCGCTGTTAACCCGGTCGCGTCCGTACATCTCGATCAGCGAATAGTAATCGGGATTTTGCACCTTCAGCGCAACGGTATCGCCGGCAGGAAAGTTGAACACCACAATGTCGTTACGCTCTACTTCGCCCAGTCCTTTCACCCGTTTATAATCCCAGTGCGGCCAGTCCAGATACGATTTTGAGCCCAGAATGGGCAAGGTGTTCTGCACCAGCGGGAACGATACGGGCGTATTGGGCACGCGCGGTCCGTAGCTGAGTTTGCTCACAAACAGATAATCGCCCACCAGCAGTGATTTCTCGAGCGAAGAGCTCGGAATCTGATAATTCTGGAACAGGAAGATGTTGATGAAATAAACGGCAATCAATGCAAACAAAATATCATCTACCCACTCAAGTACACTACGCACCTGCGGGTTTTTCGATTTCTTCCAGCCGCTCCAGGGAATGATCTGTGTCAGAAAAATATCGACAATCAAAATCAGACCAAACAGAAGCCAGGCATTTCGCATCCAGAATGCGAAGAGAGTATAAAGCACGGCAGCGATGCCGAATTTAATCCAACGTTTCGTTGTAATCTTTTTCATGTACTTGTGGTTATTCTGAGGGGTTTAAAATTTAAGCATATCGTCCATTCCGAGGAAGCCCTTTTTACCGGCTGTAAACTCGGCGGCAACCACGGCGCCCAGAGCAAATCCGGCTCTGCTTTTTGCATCGTGTTTGATGCTGATGTAATCAACCGGCGAGTCATACGTGATTTCGTGAATGCCGGGCACTTCGCCTTCGCGGATGGCATGGATGGCCAGATCGGTCGGTTTTTCCTCTTTTTCGAGTGTCCAGCGATCTTTGCGGTCCAGATTTTCCAGAATGCCTTCGGCCAGTGTGATGGCTGTTCCGCTGGGTTCGTCGAGTTTATGGATGTGATGCACTTCGGTCATGCTTACATTGTAATCGGGAAATTTATTCATGATCTTCGCCAGGTATTTATTTACGGCAAAGAAGATATTTACACCGATACTGAAATTGGATGCATAAAAGAAAGTAGCGCCTTCGTGCTCGCATTTGGCCTTGATTTCAGGCAGATGAGACAGCCAGCCTGTTGTGCCCGAAACCACGGGAACGCCGGCGGCAAAGCTTTTCATATAATTATCGAATGCCGTGGCGGGCGTTGTAAACTCGATCGCCACATCGGCTTGTTTAAAGCGGTCAGAGGTAAATTCTTCCGGATTATTTATGTCGACAACCGACACGATTTCATGTCCGCGACTGATGGCAATCTGCTCGATGGCTTTGCCCATCTTTCCGTATCCGATAAGTGCAATTTTCATATGTTATCTTCAATATATAATGAATAATAGGCGTAAATGTATACGCTCCAAAATGCAAATATACAGAATAATGATTAGATTTGTATGATTAATCTTAACTCTGCGAAAAATGGAACGTTTATTACATTATGTTTGGAAATACAAACTCTATGCCCGAACTGCTTTCCTGCAAACCACACAGGGCGAACCGGTTCAGGTTCTCGACCCCGGATTGCCCAACAACGATGCCGGTCCCGATTTCTTCAATGCAAAAATACGGATAGACAATACGCTCTGGAGCGGCAATGTGGAGATTCACGACCGCTCAACCGACTGGTTTGTACACGGGCATCATGCCGATCGCAATTACGATTCGGTGATTCTGCATGTGGTGGGCGAGGCGAACCGCGAAATCAGCCGGCCTTCGGGCGAAATGATTCCGCAACTGGTATTGCAGGTGCCCGAAACGGTGCGTAAAAGCATCGACTGGCTGCTTTCGCGCGAAACGGCACTTCCCTGTTCCGATCTGCTGGCTGCGATGGATCCGCTCTTTTTGTCGGCCTGGATTCCGGCACTGCTCAGTGAACGCATGGAACGCAAAGTGCAGGATATAAACCGGTTGTTGCAACAGTATCAGGAGGATTGGAACGAAGTGTTTTATGTGTTGCTTACCCGCAACTTCGGTTTCGGAGTGAACAGCGATGCTTTCGAATGGCTGGCCAAACGGTTGCCATATCGGTTTATGCTCAAACAGCGCGGCAGTCTGTTTCAGCTCGAAGCCATGCTGTTCGGACAGGCGGGATTGCTCGAAGCGCAATATGCCGATGCCTATTACAGCCGGATGCAACAGGAATATCGCTTTCTGAAACAGAAATATCAGTTGCAGGCACCCGACTGGGCCGCTTTTAAACTGCTGCGCATCCGACCGGGCAGCTTTCCGCATCTGAAAATTGCCCAGTTGGCAGCTTTGTGGCATAAGCAGGACAGCTTTTTCTCCATCATCCTCGAACAGCAAACGCCCGATGCCATACGCAGTCTGTTTCAGGTAATGCCTTCGGAGTTCTGGAAAACACATTATCATTTCAGTTATGCCTCGGCACCGAAAGAGAAGCCGCTCGGCGAATCATCACTCAATGTGCTGCTTATCAATACGGTGGTTCCTCTGCTTTTTGCTTACGGCATGCATACGAAACAGACTGCATACTGCGATCGGGCGATGGCGATGCTCGAAGCGCTTCCGGCCGAACAGAATGCCGTGGTGCGACTGTATGTGCAGGCCGGCGTACCGGTAAAACATGCCGGCGAAAGTCAGGCGCTGATCCAGCTTAAACG
>CAMTPG010000207.1 GCA_947074335.1 uncultured Parabacteroides sp. | reverse complement strand
TATTATTTGCAGGAGCAGGAGTAAATAAACAAATGTTGTCAGCAATAACAGCATTATGCTTAATCGGTTATTAAAATAATGATATAGGTTGAGCTGTAAGCTATAACAACAGCTGGAAGCTGTCTGCAAAACAGCATCACCACAGGTGTAATATTCTAATAAAATCGGTTTGCAAGGGGACTTAAATTCCCTTGCAAACCAATTTAAATCCCCTTGCAAACCGATTACAAACCGTTTATGATTCAATTTCTTTGTTTATAAAACAGATAGAAATCTTGATAGTCACGCAAAATATCCTGCAATTCATAGAATAACCTTATGCATTCTTTTCCTTCTGTTTTTATGTAGTTCCTGACAAGCTGGCAAATAGACTTTGTTATCCGGTCTCCATCTTGTTCGTTTATAAATTTTCATCATTTACAGTCTTTTATTTCATATAAATCCTGATTTACCGATACAATTCTATATTCTGTAATATGTATACATTCATCCGTAAAATGTATAGATGTTATGTGTTTCATGATTTGTACTTTTGTATTGTCAATAAAATGCAGCTAAACATTTTATTTTGTAAGTAACCGAAGTTCTAACCATTAATTAAACTGTATATGATAAACAAAATCAAAACAATGCTCCACGAAGCCAATTATTCCTGCGTTATTTCCAAAGGAGACGAAATACGGACCTTCAATCGGAAAGGTGTGCTTGATTTATATCTGCTTCAGCAGGAAAATCCGGATTTTCTGAAAAATGCTTCCGTTGCCGATAAGATTACCGGAAAAGCTGCCGCAACAATCATGGCTTATGCGGGTATTTCTACATTATATACAGATATAATCAGTATTTCGGCGTTGCACTTTTTGCGCAGACGGAATATTGAAGTGGAGTTTGGTAAAATTGTGCCTTTTATAAAGAACAGAACCGGAACCGACTGGTGTCCGCTCGAAAAAGTTTGTTTTGATATTGAGTCTGTTGAAATTTCGTATGCTAAAATCAGCGAATTTATCGAAGTGGCACAGGCCCGGCAATCAACAATAAAGAATGCAGGATGAAAATAGTAATATAAAAAAATAACAGGGAATAGTTAAATGATATTGAAGATGAATATAACATTAAAACTCTATGCTTTAGATTATTCGCAGGCGAAAACGTATTTGCTTACCTTTGCTTTTATAGCCGGTAATCTGATATTGCCGCAAATTACACACCTTATTCCACGTGGCGGATTGATATTTTTACCGATTTATTTCTTTACTCTGATCGGTGCCTATAAGTATGGCTGGAAAGTGGGATTGCTTACTGCACTGTTTTCTCCGCAAATCAATCATGCTTTATTCGGAATGCCACCGGCAGCTGTTTTGCCGGCAATCATGATAAAATCTATTCTGTTAGCACTTGCTGCCGGATTGGCGGCTCATTATTTTAAGCGACTATCAATATCTGTATTACTCGGGGTTGTGCTTTCGTATCAGATTTTAGGTACCGGCATTGAATGGGCCATGGTTGGCAATTTTGGTACAGCGATTCAGGATTTCCGGATCGGAATTCCGGGTATGTTGCTTCAGGTGTTTGGCGGTTACGGGGTGATTCGCTATTTAATGCCTGATTAATCTGATTGCTTAATTATTAGATAATCAGTAGTCTGTAGGGAATTAATGCTGAAATCAAGAAACAATGATGAAGTATATCCGATTAAAAATCTTCTGAAAGGATCGAAATCCTCTAATCTGTTTTGACGGTTCGACTATAAACTAAAAATGTCCGAAAAGAGCTGCAATGCTCTTTTCGGATTTTCAGTAAGATTTTGGATTAATGTAAATATAGATTGTTTCAAAGATTAATTCTCATTTTGCATCATCATATTATTGAGCGGACTGGCTGAATCTTTTACATCTTTCACATCGTTTTCATGCCGGCTTACTTTTCTCTGTTTAGGTTTTAAATCGCCAATGCGGAAGCTGACCGTGGCAATAAAGGCACGAACCTGTGTTTGTGTTTTCATCCGGTTGGTGAATTCATGTCCCGAGGTATGAAATTTCAGATTGATTTTATCATAAAACGGATTGACGGCTGTTATACTGAAATTCAGTCTGTCGTTCAGGAAAGCACGACTCAGTCCAAGCGAATGGAAAGTAAATCCCGGAGATGTGCCCTGCAGAGTAATACCCTGCGAATTAAACATATAATTGGCACTCAGACGAATCTTCCACGGAAATGTATGCTGTACGCCGGCCATTACCGATTCCTGCCAGCCCGAATTATGATATCCGAGTGATGCAGAGCGCAAATCTACATAACCGATGGTAGAATTGACATAGAGGCGTGTAAGCGGCGCCACATTCCAATTGGCAAAAATACTCAGTTCAAGATTCTGTCGCTTACCAATATTGTCGTAAGTTGAATACAATACATTGTTCTGATAATAAGTATATTCTTCCAGTCCGTTGTTCATGAATGAATAACGCAGATTGGTGTTCAACATAAATTTAGCATTGAAAAGACTGTAATTTACATTCACATTGTGTGCCTTTTCCGGTTTGAGTGCGGGATTACCATATTTAATATGAGTAGGATCCTGTTCATTTACATAAGGATTCAGATAACTGATGCCCGGACGCGTGATACGCATGTTATAACCGGCGCCGATATTCTGTCCGTTTTTCAATGTGTAACCCAATGATAAGGAAGGAACTACATTGTTGTATCGCAAATTGAAATCCTCGCCTTCGCCATTGCGGTACTTCACCCGCTGATTGGTATGTTCGTAACGCAATCCTGCTTTTAATCCGAATGCACCGGCTTTCAGATTATAGGCTCCGTATATACCGGCAATGTTGCTGTTGTGATGATAATCAAGCAGATCGCTCCGGCTGTTATTGTCGCGTAAAATATATTTGGCACCGGCCTCAAGCTGCTGATTTTCGGCAAGTGGCCGGCTGTAATCCAACTGGAATGTTTGTTCGAGTGTATTGTATTTTTCATCGATAAAGCGATCATTCAATCCTGCTTCGGCAGCGGCTTCACTGCTTCCGTCGATCGAAAAACTACTTTCGGCTTTTTCGCTTCTTGGCATGGTATTGATGCGATAGGCCAGCGCCAGTGTATGTTTCGGATTATTCGGGAATGCATGCAGATAATCCAGACTGCCATTGAGTGAGAATTTTTTGGAACGATTGTGCGAAAGGGTATGATACTGAAAATAGGGTTCGTCGGCACCCGAAAAGAAACCGGTTTCTGTATTGCTGTGGAAACGGGTAGGCGCATTGAAGAAACTGGCTGAGGCAGACAATGAATTCAGTGAATCAATTTCGTAAGTGGCATCGAGATTGCCGAAGAGAAGTTGCACATTTCCCTTCATATCGCCACGATAATCCATTTGTGTGTCCGAGCTGTATTCTTCACGTCTGGTCTCAATCGTTGTTTTAGGCACATTCATATGATTGGCATTCACATTTGCCGACAGAGTAAGCTTATTTTGTTGAATCATGGCATACACACCGCCGCCCTGGGTTACATTGCCGGCCGTGCCCGAAAACGAAGCTGTATATCCTTCCATATTTGCACCGCTTTCCATCCGGATATTCAGAATGCCGCCCACGCCTTCGGCATCATGTTTGGCGCCCGGATTTGTCAGTACTTCAATGGATTTAACATTGGTGGCCGGCATATTTTTCAGTGTCTCGCTCGGATTGGTGCTCATCATCGTATTCGGGCGTCCGTTGATATGCACCTGAAAGCTGCTGCTGCCATTCACTTTAATATTATCTTCGCCATCTACGGTAACCATGGGCACTTTGCGCAACATCTCGAGAATGGTGTTGGTTTTCGAATCCGGATCATCGGCCACATTGTACGAGATCTGATCTACTTCCATTTTTACCAACGGTTTCTGAGCCACAATTTCCACGCCGCCCAGCATCTCCATCGATTCGGTGATGTAGATGATACCCAGATCAACCAATGTTTGTCCGGCAGAAAGCGAAAATTCGCGTGTAACGGTTGAGCGTCCCACCGAGCTGAACTGAATGAAGAAAGTACCGTATTCATTCATCGGCAGAGAGAATTTCCCGTCGATATCGGTTACTCCGAGTTGAACCGGTTCGTCGGGCTTTTGTTTTTTGGTGATGCGAAGTGTGGCAAACGGTTCACCTTCGTGCGTGAGTGAGTCGATCAGGCAGCCCGACACCTGCATGGCGGTTTGCTGAGCCTGCACCGGCTGTGCGTTGAATAGAATGAAAAGAAACAGTAGGCTGATAATGCCTAAAAGTTTCATTCCTGATAATCTCATTCCAGTCGGATTCACTGCAGTCGGATTCGTTGCAGTCGGATTCACTGCTGTAAATGTGAGTTGTTTAGAGGTCATTTCCATAGACTTCATTTCTGTTAATGTCATGCCCGTTGGTTTCATCTGTATAATTTTTTAGTTTATTTCTTTTGTTGCAAAGAAATGCGGTCCGACAGATTCTGCCAATTCAAAACGACAAAGCAGGAAACGGTATTCGACGAACATCTGTTTCTGTTCGACGAACGAAAATGCAGGAAAGTATAAAAATGTTTTTATTCGTAATTGATCAATCAAAAATCAGAAATTAATCAGAGAAAAGCCAATCGTTTATAACAGTTTATTTAGTTAAAAAACAGATTTCTTCAGTTCAACTCTCTCTGCTTCCGGAAAAATTGTATTTTAGCAGTATGAAAAATGGGAAGACTACAAATACCGGGAAAACAAATCGGAAGATAAATTCTATATCCGACCCGAAAGCCATAAAAAACACAAAAGCCCGGTTAATTTATACACTGGTACACATCCTGTTATAGTTTTTAGTGCTTGTATCTCCTTTTTTTATACACATTCTTTCGGGTAAACTGATTCACATCATTTTATACACAGTGAACTATTCTTATCCCAGTATTTTATTTTTTACGGCTCTATGT
>CAMTPG010000206.1 GCA_947074335.1 uncultured Parabacteroides sp. | reverse complement strand
TTCAGTTCGATTTTCATTCGGAAATGCCTTCGAAAGTAATGCAGTTTGATTCGGATAAAGTATATAAGATTGTTTCGAATCTGTTGAGTAACGCCTTTAAATTTACGGGCGAAGGCGGACAGATCGCTGTAGAGATGGGACTGACTGCAGATGCAGAGCAGCAACTTTTTATAAGAATAAAAGATTCGGGTATCGGAATTGAAAAAGATAAACAACAGCGTGTTTTTGATCGCTTTTATCAGGTGACCACGCAGGATGCATCACTTCGTTCGTCAGGGACAGGCATCGGACTTCATCTGTGTCAGGAGTTTGTAAAATTACATCACGGAACGATTACACTCGAAAGCGAGCCGGGAAAAGGCAGTACATTTACGGTTATTCTGCCGGTTAATCAGCAGGAAGAAGTTGTGATTGAACAGAATATGCCGGATTATGAAAATCTGAATATGGGCATGGAGGCCACGATGCCGATTCATGAAGAAGAAGAAGAAGTTGAAAAATCCGGCATAAACGAAAAGCCGGTATTGGTATTAGTGGATGATAATGCTGATTTCAGAGAGTTTATGATTTTAAGTCTGAAAAAACAGTACCATATCTATACTGCCGCCAATGGAGAAGAGGCTTTAACGCTGATCCGTAAAGAATTGCCGGATATGGTGATCAGCGATGTGATGATGCCGGTAATGGATGGGATTGAACTCTGTAAATTAATAAAACAGGACTTACGTACCTCGCATATTCCGGTAATTCTGCTTACGGCCAAATCGGCCGAACAGAGCAAGATGAACGGTCTGGAAGCCGGTGCCGATGATTATATCGGTAAACCGTTCAATATGGATCTGTTGCAAATGAAAATACAACAACTGCTCGAAACCCGTCAGAAAATGCAGCAACAGTTCATGAATCAGGCTAAATCGGGCATTGTATTAACTGCGGTTACAGTCGATTCGATGGATAAAACTTTGATGGAAAAAGCAATTCGGTTTATCGAAGAGGAGATTGCTAATCCGGAGCTTTCGGTAGAACGACTGAGCCGGGAAATGGGCATGAGCCGCGTTAATTTTTATAAGAAGACATTATCCATAACCGGGAAATCACCGGTCGAGTTAATTCGTATCGTTCGTCTTAAACGTGCGGCCCGGCTATTGTTGCGCGGCGAAAAACGAATCAGTGAAGTGGCCTTCGAATGCGGATTCAATGATAATAAATTATTCCGCAAATATTTTAAAGAAGAGTATGGTGTTTTACCTTCCGAATACAGCGAACAGCAGGAAGGAATTAACCTCAAAGATTAATCCGACAAGCCGGTTGCCCAAAGCACCGGCTTGTTGCGTAATGTATATTGTATAAATAACATACAGTATATATATTATTACAGGTATTCTTTGTTAATTACAAAATTCCCCCTTAAAGGAAACAAAATTCCCCTTTCATTTTACCCTTTATACCTGCTTCTGAAACATCCTGTCCGAATTATTTTCTCTGTTATATTTAGTTTTGTAATGTTCAATTGTCCGATACTTTGTTAATCGGTATCCGATTCAACATAAACATGAAAAATACGAATTAACACGAAACAATATTTTTATGAAACATTGTCTTTTAACAGTTGCCTTTGGCAGTTTACTATTAACTTCCTGTCAACAAAATGCACTTCTATATACAGAAGGCGGATACGAGACACGCATTCAGTCGGGTCCTACCAAAGCCATGAAAGTGGAAGTAATCACAGATGATATTATACATGTAATGGCATCACCTACCGGACGTTTTCAGGAAGAGGTGAACCTGATAAAAGATACCAAAGAATTGCCCAAACCGGCTTTTGGCATTTCGCAAAGCGGTGATACTGTTATTCTGAAGACAGCGACAACTCATGTATTCCTGATTCAGCAAAATGGCAAAGTTTGGTTTACCGATGCAAACGGAAACATGTTACTGAGCGAAACTGAATCGGGTAGTAAAAGTTATGCACCGATTAAAGCCGATGATACAAACGGTTATTCTTTCCGTCAGATTTTTGCTGAAAATCCGGGCGAGGCACTTTACGGACTGGGTCAGCATCAAAGTGATGAGTTCAATTATAAAGGAAAAAATGAAGAATTGTTCCAATACAATACAAAGGTAAGTGTGCCTTTCATTGTTTCTACCAATAATTATGGTTTATTGTGGCATAACTATTCGTTAAGCCGTTTTGGCGATGAACGTCCGTATGCCGATTTGGATGAGGTATTTACTTTATATAATGCCGAAGGCAAACCGGGTACACTTACAGCTACCTATTATAAAGATAAAGCAGGTAAAGAGGTGCAGGCTGTTCGTGAGGAACAAAAGGTGAATTATGAAGATTTAAAAACAATCAAAGCATTTCCGGAAGCATTTCCTTCAAACAGTGCTACTGCGGTATGGGAAGGCGAACTCGAACCGACCGAAAGCGGTTTGCATCATTTCAAAATGCATTATGCCGGTTATTCAAAGATATTTATTAACGGCGAAGAGGTTGTGCCCGAACGCTGGCGTACTGCCTGGAATCCCAACGATTTCAAAGTAAAATATAACTTTGAAAAGGGAAAGAAATATCCGATCCGCATTGAATGGGAGCCGGATGGCGATGTATCGTATATGGGACTTAAAGTGCTGAGTCCTGTTTCTGTGGAAGAGCAGAATCAGCTTTCTTTCTGGAGCGAAATGGGCGATCAGATCGATTACTATTTCATCCACGGGCAGAATATGGACGAAATCATCAGCGGTTATCGTACCTTAACCGGTAAAAGTCAGGTGATGCCGAAATGGGCGATGGGTTACTGGTTGAGTCGTGAGCGTTATCATAATCAGGATGAACTGCTTACAGCACTGAACGAATATCGTAACCGCCAGGTTCCGCTGGATGTAATTGTGCAAGACTGGAGTTACTGGCCTGTTGATGCCTGGGGAAGTCATGAGTTTGACCCCGCACGTTTTCCGGATCCAGCCGGTATGGTGAAACAAATTCACGATCAGGACGCCCGTATCATGATCTCGGTATGGCCGAAATTCTATAAAGATACTGAACATTTTGAAGAGCTGGATGCACTGGATGCCATGTATCAACAGGCGATTAAGGATAGCATTCGCGACTGGATCTATCCGGGTTATATCGGTTCATTCTATGATGCATACAATCCGGAAGCCCGTAAATTATTCTGGGAACAGATGAATGAGCACCTGTATAGTTTAGGTATTGATGCCTGGTGGATGGATGCTTCTGAACCGAATGTGCAGGATAATACAGACATCGAATACCGCAAACAGTTATGTGGTCCCACTTATCTGGGTCCTTCTACCCAATATTTCAATGCGTATGCTTTGATGAATGCGGAAGCTATTTACGATGGACAGCGCAGTGTAAACCCCGACGATCGTGTATTCCTGCTTACCCGTTCGGGCTTTGCCGGACAACAGCGTTACTCTACAGCCACCTGGAGTGGCGATATCGGTACACGCTGGGAAGATATGAAAGCACAGATCACGGCCGGAATGAACTTCGCTATGTCGGGTATTCCGTACTGGACCATGGATATCGGCGGCTTCTGCGTGGAAAAACGCTACGAAAAAGCCAAGGAAGGAACCGAAGATATGAACGAATGGCGCGAACTGAACAACCGCTGGTATCAGTTTGGTGCATTCTGCCCGCTGTTTAGAAGTCACGGACAATATCCTTACCGCGAAATCTATAATATCGCTCCCGAAAATTCACCGACCTACAAATCGATGAAATATTATACGGATCTGCGTTATCAGCTGATGCCTTACATTTACACACTGGCCGGTAAAACCTATTTCGACGATTACACCATGATGCGTGCACTCGTAATGGATTATCCCGCAGATGTAAATACACACAACCTCGACGACCAGTTTATGTTTGGTCCGGCCTTCATGGCTTGTCCGGTGTATGAGTACAAGAAACGCAATCGCGAAGTTTATTTCCCCGAAGGTGTATGGTATGATTTCTATTCGAATCAGCCGGTTCAGGGCGGACAGACACTGATGGTTGATGCGCCTTACGAACGCATGCCGCTTTATGTACGCGGCGGATCGATTGTTCCGACAGGTAAAACAATCCAGTCTACAGCCGAACCACAGCAGGATTTAACAATCTATGTATACGGCGGTGCCGATGGCGATTTCACACTGTACGAAGATAACGGCGTAACCTATGCTTACGAAAATGGTGAATATACCAATATTCCGATGACATACTCAGAACAGAATAAAGTCTTTACACTGGGTCAGCGCACAGGCTCTTATCCGGATATGTTTACAGATCGTACCATCGATGTGGTTTATGTGGCACCGGGACAGCCGAAAGGCAAACGTACTCAGGTGAAGTATACAGGCGAACCGGTAACCGTGAATTTAAACTAATCTGAAGTAAAAAGACTATCGTATGAAACGAATATGCTTATTACTGCTATCAACGGTTCTTTTCTCCTGCTCCTCTTCGGGTCCGGTGCGTGAACGTCTCTCCTTTAACCGGGACTGGCAATTTGCACTGACAGATCAGTCGGCAGATGCTTCGGCTCCGGCTTACAATGATGCCGACTGGCGGGTTTTGAATCTGCCGCACGACTGGAGCATCGAGTCTGATTTCTCCGAAGAATATCCGGCAACTCCGGGCGGAGGCGCTCTGCCCGGCGGAACAGGCTGGTATCGGAAAACCTTTACACTGCCTGCATCGGATCAGGATAAAACCATCTATATTGATTTCGATGGCGTATATCATAATAGTAAAGTATGGATTAACGGGCATCTGCTCGGTTATCGCCCCAACGGATATATCTCGTTCCGCTATGATTTGACGCCTTACCTGCACTTCGGCAGCGAACCGAATGTGCTGGCTGTTCAGGCAGATAATTCGCAGCAGCCCAATTCGCGCTGGTATTCAGGTTCGGGTATTTACCGCAATGTATGGCTTGTTAAAACCGGCCGTATCCATGTGGATCTGTGGGG
>CAMTPG010000205.1 GCA_947074335.1 uncultured Parabacteroides sp. | reverse complement strand
AACTGCCAACTAATTTGCTCTGTCATGAACCGACACTACAGCTTATTTCTGATATATTTATATTTAATTACACGGCGACCACCGAGACATACTCTATAGCCTACACTCCTTCCCTACACGACGCTCTTCCGATCTGCATCAGAGGGAAATAGTGCATCCCTTTTTCGAAAAATTCCTTTATTAATCAATCTGGGTGTAAGTGCTTTTTGTTTCATGCCGGTTTTTGCCAATGCCGAAAACAGTCATGAACTTATCACTTCACCGATGCAACAAACACAAACGGCTACCGGTGTGGTAGTAGATAGTTTTGGTGATCCTGTAATAGGTGCCAATGTTGTGGAAAAGGGTACAACAAACGGAACCATTACAGATCTGGATGGCCGATTTACACTGGAAGTGCCTTTACAATCTGTTTTACAAATTTCATTTATCGGTTTCCATACACAAGATGTTGTATTTACAGGACAACCCTCCCTTCAAATCCAGCTGCTGGATGACACACAAGCCATTGACGAAGTTGTGGTAACAGCGCTCGGAATTAAACGCGAAAAGAAAGCATTAGGTTATTCGATGACTGAACTGAAAGGTGAATCTTTCACCCAGACACGCGATGCGAATATCGCCAATGCGCTGGCTGGTAAAGTTGCCGGATTACAAATCAAACAAAACGGAACCGGTGTGGGCGGCTCTTCCCGCATCATTATCCGCGGAAACAATTCAATATCCGGAAATAACCAGCCGCTTATCGTGGTTGACGGTGTGCCGATTGATAATTTCAGCGGAGGCACGGATGATTACTGGGGAAACGGAAATGTAGATAAAGGCTCCGGTATCTCTGATATTTCGCCGGATGATATTGAAAGCATGTCGGTTTTGAAAGGTCCTGCTGCTGCCGCTTTATATGGCAGTCGCGCCGGAAACGGAGTTGTGATGATTACAACAAAGAAGGGTACAACAGGCAAAGGTATCGGCATCACTGTTAATTCGAATTTCACATCCGAACATGCCATGCAGACTCCTGATTTTCAGAATATTTACGGACAGGGCATAGATGGTATTTTCGATAACAACAAAGCATCCAGCTGGGGCGCCAAAATGGATGGTTCCATGCAGGATATGGCTATGGGAACCTATGCTTATTCAGCCAGAGACAATAATTTATATAAAGATTTTCTGCGTAACGGTGCTACCTGGACTAACAGTGTGGATTTAAGTAAAAGCACCGATGATATGTCATTCAGAGCCGGAGTAACACGCATGGATAACCGGGGTGTTATACCAAACAGCGGAATGGATCGTACATCGATCAATCTGCGTGCGACTTCAAAATTTGCAAACTGGTTATCGGCAGATATGAAAGTGAATTATATCAGTCAACATACGAATAATCGCATTAAACTGGCAGCCGACCCTGATAATATTTTCCTGAATTATCTGAGTATGCCGCGCAGTGTAGGTTTTTCTGATTATGATGCTTACCGGGATAACAACTGGAAACGTGAAGACGGAAAACCGGCAGGTTATCTGATTGATACGGGCGCAAATGCGAATAATCCGTATTGGTCGGCATACCGGAATACCAATAAAGATAAAAAAGATCGTTTCATCGGTTTTGCCTTACTGGATTTTACCATTACTGACTGGTTGAGCCTGATTTTACGTTCGGGTATGGACAATTATACTTTTCAGTTTGAAAATCACAGAGCAACGGGTAATCCGTATTGGGAAACAAATGGCAGTATGACTGCCAGTATCGAAAAGTTTACAGAAATAAATTCGGATTTCCTTTTTACGGCAAAAGGCAACTGGAATAAATTTGGTATTGTGGGCACATTTGGCGGAAACATTATGTATCGTTCATCAAATTGGTATAATGAATCGTCCGGTGAATTTATAATCCCCGATTTTCATTCTATTGCAAATGGTAAAATGCATAACGGCGAATATGTAAGAAGTCGCAAACAAATCAACTCTATCTATGCAACTGCTTCTTTGGCCTGGGATGATTATCTTTATCTGGATTTAACAGCACGTAACGACTGGTCATCAACTTTACCCAAACACAATGCCTCTTATTTCTATCCTTCGATAGGAGCCAGCTGGATCTTTACACAAATGCTGAATAAAATGGGACATGATACCGGCATTTTATCGTTTGGCAAAATCCGTGCCTCATATGCTCAGGTGGGTAATGATACAGATCCTTATATGCTTCGCAATTATTACAATATCAATTATGATATTAAGGATGGCATTTTCAATGCAACCAATCAGGACTGGATGGCTAATCCTGATTTGAAAAGTGAGCGTATTAAATCCTGGGAAGTAGGTGCCGAAATTAAAGGATTCGATAACCGGATCGGACTGGATTTCGCCTATTATAAGAAAAACGCCAATGATCAGATTTTACAGATTGATGCACCGGCAGCAACAGGATTTAAAAAGAAAATGATCAATGCCGGTAATATTGAAAATAAAGGTGTTGAACTTTCTTTAAATGCAACACCTGTTATTACATCAGGTGGTTTCGTTTGGGAAACAAATCTGAACTGGTCTAAAAACAAGAATAAAGTTGTTTCATTAACATCCGATACGAAAGAGCAGATTTTAAGTGATGCCTCTATCAGCTTCCTGAAAATTGTTGCTCACGAAGGCGGTTCGTTTGGTGATATTTACGGCTATGCTTATCAGCGGGATGATAACGGAACCATTATTATTGGTGAAGACGGATTGCCTCTGCGTACAAACGATATGGTTTTGTTAGGAAACAATCAGCCGAAATGGATGATGGGATGGTCGAATACATTCAGCTACAAAAATTTCACCCTGAATTTTATGTTTGATATGCGTTATGGCGGCGATGTTTATATGGGTTCGATCCGTACGGGAACTACTTCAGGAAATCTGGCCATGACTTTACCGGGACGCGATGGCATGGTTGTTCCGGGCGTATTGGAAGACGGATCCGTGAATAACAAAACAGTAACTTCGCAAGCTTATTGGAATGGTATTACAAACATCACGGAAGCTTATATGTATGATGCAACCAATATTCGTTTACGCGAATTAAGTCTGAGTTATAATTTCCCGCGTATGATGTTAAATAATACGCCATTCACCAATCTGCGCCTGAGTTTCGTGGCTCGAAATCTGTTTATGATTCATAGCAAAACAAAAGGATTTGATCCTGAAGCAGCTTATACATCAGGTAATGCGCAAGGCATTGAATTTGGTTCTATGCCAACCATGAGAAGCATCGGATTTAATATCCACCTGGCTTTTTAATCCAACAATCAATCTAAAATGAAAATTCGTATGAAAAATATAAGAAATATTACCGCAAGTTTATTATTTTTGTGGGGCTTTAGCAGTTGCGATCTGACTTCACTAAATGTGAATCCGGATAAACCGACCGATGATGTTAATTACAATATGAATGAACCCCGTTTAGCGGCAACATTACGTGGCGGAATTATCATCGATGGAGATGTTGAACAGCGTATCAAATCTCTTCAGGTTGATTTATATTCGCAAATGTTAGTTGACGGCGGCGGCTGGGGAACTAAAAATTATGTACAAAACGATCAATGGAATCTGGTAACATGGGAGCGTTATTTAACACAGGTAGCCTCCATCAACATAGTGATTCGCAGTTTAAGTGAAAGTAATCCGATTAACTTTGCCAATACTATTGCCTTTGCCAAAATATGGCGTGTTTATGTACATAGTCAGGCTGTAGATAAATTCGGTCCTATGCCATTTGCTTCTTACGAAGAGGTGGAAGAAAATCCTCCATATAAATCAGTTGCTGATATTTATAATGAATATTTTCTGGAATTAAATGATGCCATAAATGGTTTCCATGATGACGGACAAGCTATCTTTACGGATAATGGTATTGATTTAGTTTATGGTAATAATATCACGCAATGGAAGAAATTTGCAAACTCATTACGTTTACGTCTGGCTTTGCGACTTTCGGAAGCAGATATGGCTCGTTGTAAAGCGGAGGCAACACTGGCTCTAAATTCGCCGGCAGGCTTAATTGAAAGTGCAGCTGATAATGCTTATATGCCTCCGAAAGCTGACGGTTCATGGGGACAGGATTATAATTATACTATGTTTCAGATTACCTGGGGTGGTGCAATTTGTATGTCGAAATCATTCGAAAAGTTAGTAACAAATATCGGTGGTATCGATTGGCCTGAGGGAATGATAAATAAATCATCCGGTGTACCGGTTTCAGCTGTACATCCGGAAATGGTAGATCCGCGTGCACCGATTATGTTTCAGCCCGGTATAGAAAACGGTAACTGGCAGGGATTGGTTTACGGAGCCAGACCCGAAGAAGCAAATACAGGTATTTATAATGCCAAACAATGTGCCGAAATGGGCTATATTATTCAGGATGGTACTCCGTATAAATCGCGTCCGTATGACCTGTTTTTATCGGAAGAAGTACATTTTCTGAAAGCTGAATTATTTGCCCGCAATATTGTAAGTGGCGATGCCAGATCAGCTTATGAATCAGGCGTTCATGCTTCATTTGCAACCTGGGGTGTAGCCGGAAAAGCAACAGATTATCTATCATCGACCGAAAAGAATCTGGCCGGAACAAGTGCTAAATATGATGATCAGCAGGGAGCAGGTAATACGGCTCTTGAAAAAATCATCACCCAGAAATATATTGCCGCATTACCGGATCTGGCTCAGGAGGCCTGGAATGATAAACGTCGTTTAAATCTTCCACGCATGGATGTAGGCGTATATCGGGATCAGTCCTTGTATGATAATAATGATACAAATATTTTGAATCCTGCGAATTTTATCAAACGCATTAAATATCCTGAAAAGGAGGCCTTGATAAATTCTGCGGAATATAATAATGGTGTACAATTTTTAGGCGGAAAAGGCGATGTCGTAACAACTCCGCTCTGGTGGGATAAAAATTCCAACTACTGTACATCCGTAAAATAGTTTTCAGTCTATATATATTCAATACACATTAAGAAAACCTGCCGGTAATATCTCTCTGTGAAGATCGATATCTCAGGCGGGTTTTTATTTGATTTTTACAGGATTG
>CAMTPG010000204.1 GCA_947074335.1 uncultured Parabacteroides sp. | reverse complement strand
CTGATTCCAGAAATAAACATCCGCTTCGATCAGATACCCCGTGCCTTTGTCGGGATGCTGCTTTTTAGCCGTTTCGGCCAAAGCAAGCGCTGCGGGATAATTACGCTGCAGAATGAGCGAGCGACCTAAAATCTGAACCACTTCCGCATTGTCGGGATCCTGCAGCAGAAGCGCTCTGCATAATGATTCGGCCTCTGTTAGTTGCCAGGCTTCCACCTTCAGCCGCGCCTGCATGATTTGTGCCGCACGGTTATCGGGATCGAGCTGCAAAACCGCATCCAGACAAGCCTCCGATTTGAAGAAATCGTTATGCAGCCAGTGCCACGAAGCCATCAGATTCAGACTGTCGGTTGGCGCAAGATTGCCCGACCGGATGCCGGCAAGCGCCTCATCCCATTGTCCGAGCATCAGCATCGATTTGAGTACCTCTTGTTTCTCTGCCGGATCGGATCGGGATAAACGCACCGAAAGAGCCTGACGCTCTTTCGATAACTTTTCCAGCACCTGCGGCGTATCATTCGCCAGGTCTGCTTTCCCGATAACCACCTGCAAACAGAGAATCAGCCAGTTTATAAACAGCAGATTCATTGTATTTAATTTTCAGGTTAATATTTTGCCGGTTGTTCGGCCACGGTCATGGTCTGCACGATGAAATCGCGCAAATCATCGTTTGCCTGTTTCAGGTCTTCGTGACGTAAATACATCATATGACCGCTGCGATAGCCTTTAAAAGCAAACCGATCCTGGAACTTGCCGCCTTTATCCATCTGCCAGAAATTATATTTGGCATTGAAATAATCGCAGGCTCCATCGTAATAACCGGATTGCAACAACACATGCAGATATGGATTTTGAGCCACAGCCTGCATCAGATTCGCTCCGGTACGGTTATTCTGCTGATTCCAGGGATGAACCGGACCAAACATATAATAAGGCATATCTGTTTTGTAATTCAATTCGTTGGCAAGATAGTAATTTATTGCCGGAGTAAACGAATGCAGCCAAGAAAGAAGTTCGGCATTTGATTCGGGACGCTCGCCGGCATCTTTTATATCTTTTCCGCGATAACGCGAATCCAGACGACCCACCGTATAACCCTGATCACGCAGCAACTCTTTCCAGAAGAAAGCAGGCGTAATGGTAAGATTATGATCCAGAATTTCCTGAGCATCAACACCGGAGTAACGTGCCACCTGATCGGCAACGGCCTGGCGTTTTTCGGGAGACAAACAGCCGCCCCAGGCTAAAGCCGGCATATATTCGTTTACGGTGAAATTTTCTACTTCGGGCAAAATCTCCAGCAGATCTTTGCTTTGCAAATCGGCGGGTAGTGCATTATGATACCAGGCAGTTGCCGCCATATAAGGCAATGTAAGCGCCTCTTTGGTCGGCCCCTGACGTTCGATTCCCAATTCGGTGGGCGAAACCAGAATCACACCATTCAGATACATCCATTTTTTGCCCTGCAGTTCGAGCGCAAGGCCTGATACGCGTGTAGTTCCGTAACTCTCGCCAATCAGATATTTCGGCGATTCCCAGCGATTATTGCGGGTAACAAATGTATTGATCCAATCGGCTAAATACTGAATATCCTCATTTACACCAAAGAATTGTTTGCGATCGGCATCTCCCACAATACGTGAGTAGCCGGTATTTACGGGATTAATATACACGATATCGGCCACATCCAGAATCGAATAGGGATTTTTGGTGATGCCGTATGGCTGAACCGGATTTCCTTCATCATCAATCTTAATCAATGCCGGGCCGGTGTAAGCAATCTGCATCCAGACCGATGCCGATCCGGGTCCGCCGTTGAAGGAGATAAAAAGCGGACGTTTGGCTTTGTCTTTCACTCCGTCGCGTTCATAATAGGTGTAATTCACGGCGGCAATCGGTTCACCGGCTTCATTCCAGACAGGCTGGTTTCCGGTAGTGGCGGTGTAGCTAATGGGTTGACCTTTAATCGTGGTCTGATGTTTGGTAACTACTGTTGTGTCAGGGTTAACTTTGCCTTGTGCACAAACCATTCCGATGTTTGCAAAGAGCAAACATCCAATTAATGTACCTGTTAATTTCATAACAATCTTTTTATTAAAGTAAAGTGACTAATCGCTGACAAATATATATTATATTTTTTATTTTAACATCATATTGCTTTCATAATATAATTTTATATATCTTTGTGTCGTATCAGTTGACTCTTATTATAACTTAATGTAAAAACAAACCAACAAAAATGGAAAAGACAGGAATTTATGTTTCTTTTTTCGCGTATGCAGCTGTTGTTCTGCTTATCGGCTTGTATTTTTATCGGAAATCACAAAACAATGTATCTTCTTACTTTTTGGGAAACAGAGGCGTAAACCCCTGGGTTACTGCATTGAGCGCACAGGCATCCGATATGAGTGCGTGGTTGTTTATGAGTTTGCCCGGCGCAGCCTGCCTGTTTGGTTATCAGGCCTGCTGGATTGCCATCGGACTGGCAACAGGCACTTACCTGAACTGGAAGATCGTGGCGCGCCGTATGCGCAATTTCTCGTATTGTTTCGGCGATTCGATCACGGTGCCCGAATATCTGCAAAACCGGTTCGATACCAAATCGCCTTTGTTGCGATTGATCTGCTCGCTGGTTATTCTGATCTTTTTCATGCTCTATGTAGCTTCCGGATTCAGTGCCGAAGCCAAATTATTTGTGGAGTTGTTCGGTATGAGTTATCAGCCGGCTCTTTTTCTGGGCGCCTTTATTATTTTGTTTTATACATTTCTGGGCGGATTTATGGCCGTTTGCTGGACCGATTTCTATCAAAGTATCCTGATGTTTTTTGCGCTGCTGATTGTTCCGATTCTGTTGTTTGCAAAAATAGAAACGCCCGAGTCGCTGGAACTCTTTTCGTACGATCGCATCCGGAGTTCGCTCTCTATGGCTGATCATCCGCACGGATTGGGCGAAATTATTTCAGGTCTGGGCTGGGGTTTGGGCTATTTCGGCATGCCGCATATTCTGGTGCGTTTTATGGCCATACGGTCGGCCGACGAAGTGCGTCGTTCGCGCATTGTAGCGATGGTCTGGGTTTTTATCTCGCTGATTGCCGCACTGGCCATCGGACTGCTCGGCAATATTTACCTGAAAAAACTGGGCGTGATATACGAAGATCAGGCCATGGCCGAACATATCTTTATGAAATTATCTACCGTATTGTTTATCCCGTGGATTGCCGGCGTATTGCTCTCCGCCATTCTGGCAGCCATTATGAGTACGGTTTCGTCGCAGCTGCTGGTTGTAGGCTCGGCCATTGTAAACGATATTTATCATTTATTTAATAAGAAAACCAACGAAAAGCGCTCCATGATACTGAGTCGTTTTTCGATCGTGATCGTTACACTGATTGCCATATTCATAGCCTGGAATCCGGACAGTACGGTAATGGGATTTGTTTCGTACGCCTGGGCCGGATTCGGGGCAACTTTTGCGCCGGTGATTCTGATTTCGCTGATCTGGAAACGACACACATTACTCGGCGCCTTATCCGGCATTATTCTCGGAGCAATCGGCGTGGTAATCTGGGAAACGTTTAATCTTTACGAGGTTACCGGTTTCTCGGCCATTGTACCCTGTTTTCTCTTCTCCTCTTTTATAATTATTATTGTTTCGCTGTGCGATAAGCAGCCCGAAAAAGCCATCGTGAATAAATTTATGGAAGCATCGAAAATGTAAGCTTCCCGCTGCATCGGCAGAAATAAAAGGCTGTCTGACAAATCAAAGACTCAACGATTTTAGCATGAGATATCTGATTCCTGTTCGGGAACGATTTCTGATACACATGTATCGTGAGGTTAAAAACTTGTCAGACAGCCTCTCTTCGGTAAAATCCGATGTATTTTTATGGCCGTAACACGAACCGGTTTATTGCTGAAAATGCATCACATACTGATCCATATAAACAGCCCGGTTTTTAAGCCAGATTTTCAGATCTTCGATCGGTTGTTTATACTGACTGTTATTTTTCCACAACCGGTTATTGCGATAAAACGAATAGCTGCAATGTGTGGCATATGCATCAATATAAGCAAGCAGCTGCGGCATCTTTTCAATTTGAAACTGCTGCCATGTTTCGCGATACATTCGCTGTATCTCCGGATCTTTCAGGAAAGTAGTAAAGAAATTGGTGCCCGGCAAATTCTGATCGGTAAAAAATAATCCGCGATCTGAGCGGGTAAAATAACCTTCACTTTCCGAATAATCAAAACCCCAGTCGAAATCCCAAACCGGTCCCATGAAATATTTCCCGCCCTGATCTTTATAAATAAAGGTGCTTTTAGGATGATTGATTTCGGTATTGCGGGTAAGATTATATACAATCAGATAATTTACAACCGATTGGCGATCGATCAGCTCTTCGTAACCGTTATCCGGAAAATCCGATGCAAAGATCATCGCTTCGAGTGCTTCAAAATCAGCACGAATCTGCTGCATATGCGCCTCGCCCGTTACATCGGGATCTTTCACCATCACCGGCAGATCGAACAGCGGCGAACGAAACTGCCAGTCTTCATCAAAATAGCTGTCGAGTTCGAGCACAACGCCCTGTTTCGAATCGATTGCGATACGGTTTTTATGAATCTCTATCTGTTCGGTCAGCATGTAATTTCCCAGATATTCATCATTGATTGTTACATCCACCGGAATGATATGATTGGTGAAAGGCATTTCCAGCAAATGAGCAATCTGCATGGCAACGGCATTCATCATCAGTGTAGGATCCTGATAATTAGCCAGCAAAATCCAGTTGCGCGCTTCGCCCAGTCCGGCTAGCGAGGCCGCTTCGCCTTTAGGCAGCTTTAAGCGATAAGGCTTTTTAGGATTACGCCAGGTTGAATTGCCACGCCCGCGGATTTCGGTCGTGCCTTTTACATCGGGATACAAATCTTTTCCTTTGAAATGATACGTGGCATTGAGATAAACCTCTTTCGAGATAATCGGCGCATTATCATCGGTATGGATTACAATTTCAGCAATTGAAGCATTGGGAAAATCATCGGGAAGCAATTCAATATCATCTTCAACAGAGCCGGATGATAAATCATTTGTACAGGC
>CAMTPG010000203.1 GCA_947074335.1 uncultured Parabacteroides sp. | reverse complement strand
GCTTCGGATGTGCGTCGCCACGGACGGTTTGAATCGCGCTCTTCTTTACGATAGAAACGGTCGCTGTTTCTGGGTTTGTTGCGGCGATCGCTGTCATTGCGCGGTCCGCGTTTTTCGAAACCGCCGCGTCCGCCTTTACCGCCACGTCCGCCTTTACGGCCCTGTGCAATTTCAACCGAGATGCGACGTCCGTCAATTTCGTAACCGTTCATCTGCTCCATCACATTGTTGGCTTCAGCCTCTTCGGCTTCGAAGAATGAGAAGTTTTCGCGGATGTCGATGCGACCGATGCTTACTTTACCCGGAACACATTTGTTGATCAGTTCGATCAGATTGTTCGGATACAGCTTGTCTGTCTTACCAAAGTTGATAAAGAAACGCACAAAACCCTCTTCGGCATTGCCCTGACGGTTTTCGCGACCACGTGGTTCGCGGGCAGTACGTTCGTCTACTTCCTGAATTTCGTCGGCATCTTTATAGTAATCAATCATGCGGTTAAACTCGAGCGAAACCACACGCTTGATGATATCTTCTTTGTCCAGCCATTCCAGTTTGCGATAGATCTGCGGCATCAGGCCGGCTATTTCTTCTTCGTTTACCTTTACCTTCTCGATCTGATCAACCAGGTTGAAAAGCTGCTTTTCGCAGATGGCTTCGCCGGTAGGAATTACGCCTTTCTCAAACTTTTTGTTGATGATGCGTTCGATCTCACGGATTTTGCCTTTCTCTTTTACGTGGCAGATGGAGATGGAGATACCAGTTTTTCCGGCACGACCGGTACGACCGCGACGGTGTGTGTAAGATTCCACTTCATCAGGCAGACCGTAATTGATTACATGCGTCAGATTATCCACGTCCAGACCACGGGCAGCCACATCGGTTGCTACCAGCAGTTGCAGGTTTTTAATGCGGAATTTCTGCATCACGTAATCACGCTGCGCCTGGCTCAGTTCGCCATGCAGTGAGTCGGCATTGTATCCGTCCTGAATCAGCTTATCGGCAATTTCCTGCGTCTCTTTACGGGTACGGCAGAAAATGATACCGTAGATGTTCGGGTAGAAATCGGCAATGCGTTTTAATGCCAGATATTTATCCTGTGCGCGTACCATATAATATACGTCGCGGATATTCTTATTTCCTTCATTTTTGTTTCCGATTACAATCTCCTTCGGATTCTTCATGTATTTCTTCGTAATCGAAGCAATTCCTTTCGGCATGGTGGCCGAGAAGAGTAACATGTTTCTGTTTTCGGGTACTTCAGCCAGAATGGCATTAATGCTTTCGGTAAAGCCCATGTTGAGCATTTCGTCGGCTTCATCCATGATTACATTCTTTACCAGATCCAGTTTTACTGTTTTGCGATTCATCAAATCCAGCAAACGTCCCGGTGTAGCCACAACCACATGAACACCGCGTTTCAGTGTTTTGATCTGGCTTTCGATACTTGAACCGCCATATACGGGCAAAACTTTCAGGTGATCGATATATTTGGAGTAATCATTCAGATCATCGGCGATCTGTAAACACAGTTCACGTGTCGGACAAAGCACCAGCGCCTGAGGCTGTGCAATGGATACATCTATTTTCTGAAGTATAGGAAGACCGAAAGCTGCGGTTTTACCGGTTCCGGTTTGAGCTAATGCAATGACGTCGTTGTCTTCGCCCAGTAAAAAAGGAATCACTTCCTCCTGTACGGGCATGGGCGATTCATAGCCCATCTCCTGGATTGCCTTTAAGATTGGAGCGGCAACCCCTAATTCATCAAATGTTTTCAAATTATACGCTTATATTTTATTTAATATGCAAAGATACGCAATTTATTGGTATAATGGTTCACGCAATAAGATATCTTTTAACGTATCGCGCTCTTTAGCAGTGAGCTGCAAACCGTCGGCAAGATAGGCGTCGACCGAACCGTACTGCTTCTTTATCTGTGCATAAATCAAGTCAATAAGCGCTTCATTAGCGCTTAGTAGAAGCGTTACGGTTTCCTGGGCATCCGAATTCAGACCATGTGCATAATCGGCTACCTGACTAATATCAATATATTCGTTAGTTTCTAAATAATCTTTTTTTATAGTTTCTTCCGGTATATTAAGAGCCGAAAGAAGCATTGCAGTAAGAAATCCCACGCGATCTTTACCCATTTCGCTGTTAATCAGGATCGGATAATTGTCTTCGTCGAGAAATAACTTTAGCGCTTCAGCAAACTGGTTGTTGTGCTCGCTGATAAAATCCAGGTAGGTATCCTGCATATACAACAAACCGTCGCCTTTGCGGATTCGTCCGCTCAACAATTTTTCGATAATCACCTCTTTATTTCTGATATTGATCGGAAAAGTATAGGTCTGGCAGCTGCAAAACGACTGTTCGGGAATTTTATCATCTTCATTACATAAATTGATAATGGTACGAATACCCAGACTGTTTAAACGGATTGAATCTTTATTACTTAACGGATAGAGTTTGCCTGAGCGGTACACTTTCCCCCAATCGGTAGATTTTTGGGCATCAGTTGTTTTGTATCCGCCGATATCACGCATATTCTGTATCTGATCCATGTTAATGGCTCTTGCACCTACTTTGTGATAATACTTATCATTGAAGGAGAGAAGGAAGTATTTGCGTGTAATATTATCGCGGGTGATGTATTTCATAATGCCGTCAGCATTATTGGCATAACCAACAGGTCGTGATAAATCAAATTCATCGGGCGAGTTTGAAACAAACAATTTGATAACACCATGAATATTCGGATCTGTTTCCCATTTCACAATATAATTACCTATATCGTCGCGGTAACAAATCGAACGAATCTCAGGTTTGTGTTTTGTAACACAAGCTCCCAAAGTCAGGATGGATGCAATGAATAAAAGAGTTTGCTTCAGTATCATATTCCTACTATACATTCTTGCACAAATCTACAAAAGATATTTAGTATCTGATTTGTATATTATGTGAAAACATGTTGCAAACAAGAAAAAATAAGGATCTCTGTCTCTTAATTTGATTTATTTAAGATTTTGATCGATAATCGGCAGCAAATGATGGCGATATATAATTGTCGTAACTCTGACAAACAGCCGTGGCCAGATCAATTCCGCAACGAATAACCGATGTCCATTTTTCGGGTGTAAGCGTGGCGATATCGGCGCGGCGGATATTTTGCTTCAACAGGCCGAACAGGATGCCGGCATTGAAGTTATCGCCTGCACCGATAGTACTTACTGTCTGCACAACCGGCACCTGATATTGTTGCTGTTCTTTTCCCGAGAAGAGGCGGATATCGCGGTTGGCATAAGTTACAATCAGTTGGTTGCAATAGAATTGTACGCGGTCTCTGTAAATCTCTTCGATGGGTTTCGGACCGAAGATATTGAGGAAGTCTTCATCCGAACCGCGTACGATATCGGCATATTCCATATTTTCGAGAATCGTAGGTGTAAGGCGGATGGCTTCGTGGGCATGAGCATTGCGAAAGTTTGGATCATAATATATGATAGCACCTTTAGCACGTGCATAATCCAGAATTTCGGTCATTCGTTCGCGAAGCACGGGATTGAGTGCATAATAAGAGCCGAGGATAAAAATATCATCTTCCCGGATTTCGGGCAGGTCCACTTCGAGGCGTTGCTTTGGATAATCTTTATAAAAGGAGTATTGTGCATCGTTGGCTTCGTTGAGGAAAGCCAGCGAGATCGGGCTCTTGCCGTCGGGGAAGCAGTCGATATAGTCGGTTGTCAGTCCGTTGTCCAGCATAAAGCGGCGAATCAGTTCGCCCACTTGATCATTTCCCAGTTCGCTGATAAAATGAACAGGCACATCCAGCCGCGACAGCGAAACGAGTCCGTTAAACACCGATCCGCCGGGCACCGCAGCGTGCGGCTGATTACCGCGAAAGATAATATCGAGGATGGTTTCGCCGATACCAATTACTTTTCTCATCGGAATAAAGTATAAAGAGTTTAATATAAGTCGTTCTTGCTTTGCGCACGGCTCTTCGAGCCCAGATAACCGCCGTGATGACGTTTGGCATAATCGGCATTGGTAAATCCGATATGTTTCATGGTATTAACTACCAGAATATCACCAATCACCGTCATAACGGTGGTGGATGTAGTGGGCGTAAGACCGAGCGGACAAATCTCTTTGGGCGCGCCCGTGGGCAGACAGATGGTGGCTTCGGCGGCCAGCGGACTTTCGGGATTTCCGGTAATTACAATAAACGGCATATCAGGCACCAGGCCGCGGGTAAGTTCCACCAGTTCCACCAGTTCGCGGGTTTTACCCGAATTGGAGATTAATAACATAATATCATTTTTCCGTACAATACCCAAATCACCGTGTTGTGCTTCGCTCGGATGCAGAAAGCAGGCCGGTGTGCCGGTAGAGCTGAAAGTGGTGGCAATGTTCATGGCTATCTGACCGGCTTTCCCCATGCCGCTTATAATCAGACTTCCGCCCAGATCGTGCACATGTTTTACAATGAGTTCAACGGCTTCGTTATAAGCCTCCGATACCGGAATATTTTGTACTGCCTCAGCCTCCTGTCTCAGGATTTCGGCGATCATATCATTTGTTATCATAGTATATATTAAACACTTATTCTATACAATTTTTCTATTCCGCAAAAGTAAACAGTTTTATTCAGATTATCATCTTTTTTGCCGTACGAGCGCTGTTTATCTGCAGTTATTCTGCTAATTTATTCATATCTGGTCGATTAATGAATGCTTTTATGTACTTTTGCATGCTTTTTATCAAGAACACAATTTAGAGATGGATTATCAGATACATTGTTTATCAAACGGACTTCGCCTGGTGCACCTGCCTGTCGATTCGCCGGTATGTTATTGTGGCTTTGCCGTAAATGCCGGTACGCGCGATGAGGCAGAGCACGAATTCGGACTGGCGCATTTCGTGGAACATATGCTTTTTAAAGGAACAAAGAAGCGCCGGTCATGGCATATTCTGAACCGCATGGAGCATGTGGGCGGCGAACTGAATGCCTATACCACGAAGGAGGAGACATTTGTGTATTCTATCTTCATGGAGGATCAATACAAACGAGCCTTCGAATTGCTGGCCGATCTGGTATTTAA
>CAMTPG010000202.1 GCA_947074335.1 uncultured Parabacteroides sp. | reverse complement strand
GTTAATGTAAACAGCTTTGTGATATAGGCCAGATAGGCTTCTCTGATTTTTTTGGTCGCATCATCTTCGAGCAGATAATAATCGCGATCGCCCATATTGATGCCGGCCTGGTAAACATGTGCCATATTCATATCGCTGTTTTTTTCGTCGGCCGAAATATAAAAGGCAAAATAGGGCGCCATACCTTCGCGATGCAACATGGCAACCACTTTAGTCAGCTCATCTTTATTTGTTATCTGCGCAATCGAGTCGAGCTGATCTTTTATCGGCTCCCAGCCCTGTTGCTGCAATTTCACACTATCCATTCCCATCGAATAGAGCAGACCGATTTTTGCACCGGCCGATCCTTCGGCCTGCGGCGTATTGCTCACATCGATAATTAAAGTCTGTACCTGTTCCTGATTGGTTTCGCGCAGCTGATCGAAACGCCCAAAACATGCATATTCCGGTTTCAACGGATTGTCTTTCATCCAGCCGCCGCAGGCATACTGGTAAAAGTCGGTTCCGGGCGCAACTGCCGAATCAAAATTGGCCGACGGGATGGCCGCTATTTCGCCCGGTGTAGCTTTTCGGGACGCGGTTTGATTACAACTGCCCAACGTAAATAAACCGGCAGCCATGAGAGGAAATACGATTAACTTTTTCATTTTGTTTAAATTTTATCAATATAGTTCCTTAGATTTCACAAATATATTATATTTTTGAACTGATTATCTACTTTTATGAATTATAAATTTACCTTTGTTTTGAGTGATCTGAGTACTTTTAGCCACGAAAAAAACAATAAACTCATATTTTATCATGAAACACACAAAAGGATTTCTTTTGAGCCTGTTTGTACTATTTGCCGGATTAATTACCGGCTGCAAAGAGCAACCGAAAGAGAAACAGACATTCGCAATTGGCGATCAGACTTTTTTATTAAACGATAAACCTATTACCATCAAAGCGGCCGAAATTCATTATACCCGCATTCCGGCCGAATACTGGGAACATCGCATCGAACTTTGCAAAGCATTAGGTATGAATACTATCTGTATTTATGCGTTCTGGAATATCCATGAACAGGAACCCGGCAAATTTGATTTCAAAGGACAAAATGATATTGCCGCTTTCTGTAAGCTGGCTCAGAAACACGGCATGTATATCATGCTGCGTCCCGGACCGTATGTTTGTTCGGAATGGGAAATGGGCGGACTGCCCTGGTGGTTGTTGAAGAAAGAAGATATACAACTGCGCTCAAACGATCCCTATTTTCTGGAGCGTACACAGCTGTTTATGAACGAAATTGGTAAAGAGCTGGCCGATCTGCAGGTTACGCGGGGCGGAAACATTATCATGGTGCAGGTTGAAAACGAATACGGATCGTATGCTACCGATAAAGAATACATTGCCAATATACGCGATGCCGTGCGCGAGGCTGGATTTACAGAGGTGCCCTTATTTCAGTGTGACTGGAGCTCTAACTTCCTGAATAATGCACTCGATGATCTGGTGTGGACCGTAAACTTCGGAACCGGTGCCAATATCGACGAACAGTTTAAAACACTGAAAGAGGTTCGCCCCAACACGCCGCTGATGTGCAGTGAGTTTTGGAGCGGCTGGTTCGATCACTGGGGACGAAAACACGAAACACGCGATGCGGAAACCATGGTGGAAGGATTGCGCGATATGCTCGACCGGAATATCTCCTTTTCTTTATATATGACACACGGCGGAACTACATTCGGCCATTGGGGCGGCGCAAACAGTCCGGCCTATTCGGCGATGTGCAGCTCGTACGATTATGATGCACCGATCAGCGAAGCCGGTTGGACAACTCCGAAATATTTCATGCTGCGCGAACTGCTGGCCGGTTATATGGACGAAGGCGAAGTTCAGACCGAAGTGCCTGCCGCTTTCCCGATAATCGAAATTCCCGCCTTCGAACTCAATGAAGTAGCTGCCCTGTTTGACAATCTGCCTCAACCCGTCGAATCGGAAGATATCAAACCCATGGAGCAGTTTAATCAGGGCTGGGGAACTATTTTATATCGCACCACACTGCCTGCCACAGAAGCCGGCACTACCTTATATATTACCGAAGTGCACGACTGGGCACAGGTATATGTAAACGGTCAGCTCATCGGCCGCCTGGATCGCCGCCGCGGCGAGAATTCGCTCAAACTGCCTGCCTGTGCAGCCGGTTCTCAGCTGGATATTCTGGTAGAAGCTATGGGACGCGTGAATTTTGACAAAGCTATTCACGATCGTAAAGGCATCACCGAGAAAGTAGAACTCATCACATCCGATTCGAAGACTGAACTGAAAAATTGGCAGGTATACAGCTTCCCTGTAGATTATGCTTTTGCCAAAGACAAAAAGTATGTAAAAGGCGCCAAACAGGATGCACCTGCTTTTTACCGGGCTACATTCGATTTGGACAAAACCGGCGATGTATTTCTGGATATGCAAACCTGGGGCAAAGGATTAGTCTGGGTAAACGGCAAAGCCATGGGACGATTCTGGGAAATCGGTCCGCAACAAACGCTGTTCATGCCGGGCTGCTGGTTGAAAAAGGGTAAAAATGAAATCATTGTACTCGACCTGTTAGGTCCGCAGGAGGCCGTTGTAACCGGCATCAACGAACCGATTCTGGATATGCTGCGTGCCGAAGCACCGATGACACACCGTAAAGCGGGCGAATCTCTGGATCTGAGCGGTGAAAAAGCGCGGGTTTCGGGCAACTTCAAACCCGGCAACGGCTGGCAGGATGTATTGTTTGATGCACCTGTTCAAACCCGTTTCTTCTGTCTTGAAGCACTGAATGCCCAGGATGGCAAAGAGCGTGCTTCGATTGCCGAATTCAATCTGCTGGGCGAGAATGGCAAACCGGTTTCACGCCAGCACTGGCAGATCGGATATGCCGACAGCGAAGAGACAAACGGCGGTAACTTCACGGCTGATAAAATCTATGATCTGCAGGAATCTACTTTCTGGAATACGGCACGTGGCGACAGTTATCCGCATCAGCTTGTTATCGATTTGCGCGAAGATGTGATCATCACCGGGTTCAGTTATCTGCCCCGTGCCGAAGAAAATTATCCGGGCATGATCAAAGGGTATAAAGCTTATACCAAAATGGAACCGTTCACTATTAAGAAATAACCGTTTATACACAGAAAACATGAAAAAACACTGGATCGGTTTATTCTCCGCAGCATTGCTTCTGGGCTGCAGCTGCGGAAATAAACAGACAAAAGAGCCGGCAGCGTTTGCGCCCGGCGAATTTAAAAGCTGGACCGAAACACCGCCCATGGGCTGGAACAGCTGGGATTGTTACGGACCTACCGTGGAAGAGCACGAAGTAAAAGCCAATGCCGATTATATGGCAGAACATCTGCTCCCGTTTGGCTGGGAATATGTGGTTGTAGATATCCGCTGGTTTGTAGAAAACGACAAAGCCGGCGGTTATAACCAGACCGATCCCCGGTATGTAATCGACGAATACGGCCGCTATCAGCCGGCAGTAAACCGATTTCCTTCGGCCGCCGAAGGTGAAGGTTTCAAAGCGCTTGCCGATTATGTGCATGATAAAGGGTTGAAATTCGGTATCCACATCATGCGTGGTATCCCGAAAGTGGCCGTAGAACAAAAACTGCCCGTTAAAGGTACGAATGATATCACCGCCGATCAGATTTATTCGCCTGATTTGCAATGCGAATGGCTGCGCGATAATTATACCATCGATGCTTCTTTGCCCGGCGCACAGGAATATTACAATTCGCTGTTTGAACTGTATGCCGACTGGGGCGTTGATTTTATCAAAATCGACGATCTGTCGCGTCCCTATCACGAAGCCGAAATTGAGCTGATACGCAATGCCATCGATCAATGCGGCCGACCGGTTGTATTGAGCACTTCGCCGGGCGAAACGCCTGTAAACAAGGCCGGGCACGTAACCGGGCAGGCTAATATGTGGCGCATGGTAGATGATGTATGGGATACATGGCATCATGTTACGCATCTGATGGATGTGGCACAAAACTGGTATCCTTACATCGGCGAAGGCACCTGGCCGGATTGCGATATGATTCCGCTGGGACGCATTTCGATTCGCGGTGAACGAGGCGAAGACCGCATGACGCGTCTGAGCAAAGACGAACAATATTCGCTGATGAATCTGTTTACCATATTCCGCTCGCCTCTGATGTTTGGCGGCGATCTGCCCAGCAACGACGATTTTACGCAATCGCTGCTAACCAACGAAGCCGTACTGCAAATGCACCGCGAATCGGAAGATGTGCGCCAGCTGTTTCTGGAAGATGGCAAAGCGGGCATCACCTCGCGCAATAAAAATACAGGCGCCGTTTATCTGGCGCTCTTTAACCTCGGCGAAGAGCCGGCAACCGTTTCGGCAACACCCGAAAGTCTCGGAATCGAAGGCAATTTCAGTCTGACAGATCTCTGGAGCGGTGATCCGGTAGAATCGGTTTCGACTCTGATTTCGGCCGATCTGGCACCACATGCTTCTGTACTATATCTCATTAATCTATAAATTTTATCTCAATGAAAACACTCGCAATCGGCCTTTTGGCACTCTCTTCACTCTCGCTTGCTGCCCAGCGTGATGCCTCAATTCGCATCTATCCGCAACAGGGAACAGATCAGATCAGTAAACACATTTACGGACATTTTGCCGAGCATCTCGGGACCTGCATCTATGGCGGTTTATGGGTAGGCGAAGATTCCGACATTCCCAATACGCAGGGTTATCGAACCGATGTACTGAATGCTTTAAAATCTCTGCAGATTCCGAATCTGCGCTGGCCGGGCGGCTGCTTTGCCGACGAATATCACTGGATGGACGGCATCGGTCCAAAATCGGAACGTCCGAAAATGGTAAACAACAACTGGGGCGGAACTATCGAAGATAACAGTTTCGGTACACACGAGTTTCTGAATCTCTGCGAATTGTTGGAATGCGAACCCTATATCAGTGCGAATGTGGGAAGCGGAACCGTGGAAGAGATGGCAAAATGGGTGGAATATATGACATCGGAAGGCGACAGTCCGATGGCACGCCTGCGCCGTCAGAACGGTCGCGATAATGCCTGGAAAGT
>CAMTPG010000201.1 GCA_947074335.1 uncultured Parabacteroides sp. | reverse complement strand
TCAGTATTATTGTATAAACCAGGCCAGTGCAAAAACAAGCGGAGCCTGCCAGTTGATGGCAATTTCGTTAGTTCTGTAACTGTCTTGATCGTCTACCCAGTCGGTTGCTGTTTCGCCGCCGCCCACAATATAGCCGGGCCAAGGTGCCGTAATTCCGTCTGCAGCCGATCTTCGATCATGCGGAAATAAAGGCGGATTATAGCCCAGTCCGGTTACATACGACCGATTATATCGGTTGCGACCAAACAGATGTCCGATGGCATCGAGCGCTGCGTTGGCATATTGTCCGTTGGCATTGAGCTGATTGGCAACATACAGATTTACAACCTGTCGGGCCACACCGCCATTGCAACCCCAGTAATACATATCGCCAAGTGGTCGTGCATAAACATCCTGTTTCGATTTTTCCAATATGGTATTGGCTGTGGCAATGGTATTATCGCGCAGCTGGTTTACGGTTTTGGCATCTTTGCCGCTTCGCGAAGAGAGCAGATAGGTGAAAACGCCCAGATTTCCCACATTGCCCCAATCCCAATTCTGATCCACTGCGTAATTCATCGCTTCCATGCGTGTTTCAAAATCGTTCAGGAAGCGTGATTCGCCGGTTGTTTCCCATAATTCGGCTGCTGCCCATAACCGATCGTCGGCATCATCAGTCTGATAACCGCCGGTGGTGAAATCGCCCTGTTCGAAATTTACATTCTCAGGATGATCTGCCAGATATTGATAACTGTTCAGTGCGGCATCGAGGCATTGTTGTGCATAATCCGCATCATAAGGTTTGAAGATGCGTGCTGCCTGCGCCATCATGGCCGTAAAATCGGCAGTAGCTGCCGAGCTGAAGGTTGTAAAATAACGTTTTTCCTGATCCTGATCGGGCATTATAAAACCCGAAAAATGCTGTCGCGTCAGTTTGTGTGATACGCGACCTGAACCATCGGGATATGGCATTGTGAGCAACCAGTCGGTTTCCCATTTCAGCTCTTTCAGAAATTCCGGATAACCGGGTGCCGTTTCGGGCAGATTCAGGGTAAGCTGTTCCAGCTTGGGTTGAAAAGCCTCCCAGGCACGAAACAAAATGCCCAGCGTTACGCCGGCGTTCACCGTATATTTTCCGTAATCGCCCGCATCATGCCAGCCGCCTGTACCTTTGCGTTGATGCGAGGGATTACCCAGATAATCATCGTATCCGTCGTGCAAATGGCAGGCCTGTTGCTGATACTGTTTACCCTGATGTTCGCCGCTTACAGCCATACCGCAACGCCACAAATAAAAGGCGCGCATCGTAGTAATATATGGCTCATTATAAACATCAGACTGTATATCGAAATCAATTGAGCGATATTTTCCGGGAATTTCCAGATAATAAGTACCCGGTTCGGTCAACGTCGAAAAATCGGCAGTACGGATTGTCTGATTTACATCTTTCTGCGATTGCGGAGCCGATAAAGCGCCCTCGAAAATCAATTGATGATTTTCTGCATTGCGAATGTAAAATTGTTCGGCATCCGTTTGCAGAGTGGCTACTTTGGGTGAGGCCGGCAGAAAGCCGAGCGAGTTAAATCCCATTTGTGTAATCAGTTCGGCCGGATCGGACGTGGTTTGTTTTAATGTGTCCTGATTGTTGCAGGACCAGCCTGTCAGCGAACAGGCAATCAGTGAAACATAAAAAATTTTTTTTCTCATTTTATAATTGTTTAAATACCCGGTAGGAGTGAGGCTTCACCGTCATTTCGAAAATGGTTTCGTCTGTGGTTGGCGCTGTTCTGCTGTACCGGAATTCAGGGTTAGTATGTGCTGACTGAGCTTCGGCCGCCATAATTTCGGCGGTCAGTATATCTTGTAAAGTAATCTTGTTTCCTTCGATGTGGATGCGCACCGTAACCGGTTCATCCTGATAGGATTCAATGATAAAGGTGTTATTATCGTAAACAAACAGACTTACTTTTGCCGGTCCTTCGAACCAGATACCCAGATCGCGACTCATGATTTTACGAATCTGATTCAATGTCTTTTCCGGATAATCATATAAATTGCCAAAATCGTCGGGAATGGTAAGCACGTATAAATTTCCTGCCGAGTAGGGCGAACGCAACAAAACGGGATATCCGCTTACACCGCCTTTCAGCGGCCGGCCGGCATTGATAATTTCCCACGAATCGTTGGTATAATAACGTACCTGCGGGATCAAAATATCGCGCGGGATTTCGCCGCCCGATTTTCCGAAATCGTTCACCAGCGCCTTTAAATCGTCGCAATGTAACTCGGCGATCTCTGCAATTTTAGGCGAGATAGCTTTCAGTAAACCGGTTGTAATCACCACATCGCCGCCTGCCTGCAATTGCTTTTTTATTTTTTGCACCACATATTCATCCTTTTTGGCCTGTTCGGTTAGTAAAACCACCTGTTCGCCGGTTGGAAACTGTGGATGCATATCCATAGGCAACCCGATCATTCCCAGATAATTCTGCAGGAAATTTTCGCCTTCCGAATGAAATGGTTTATACGATTTAATACCGATCGGATTTCCCAGTTGCCAGACGAAACTGTCGAGCGTCTCGAAAGTCATGCCCGCAGCCCGCGCCATAGTTGTAGGTTTAACGCTGCTACCGTCGGGTTGAATAACCGGCTGCAACATTGCATCAAAACTAAAACTGGTCTGCTGATCCTGCCACGGCGTACGCTGCGAATCGCGAATCGGCGTGCCAATCAGTTGATGATAAGCAAAAAGCGCAATTTCCGGTGCTTTGGCAAATAATGTATTCCATAACTGCTCCACATAACGATCCATGCCCATTTCCACGCCCCCGTTATCAACCCAGCCGCCCATGTTGTAACCCGGGCGCAGATTATCAAAATAACGTACTATATTATAACTCAGGTAATTTTGCAGATGCTGATCGCTGGCCGGATCGCGTGATTCTGTGCCGCTCCAGATGCCGTCGAACAATTGCGGACCTTTTTCCAGATCAAAACCCAGTGCCTGAAAATGATCATACCAGTTGGGATATTTAATAATTACCTGAACCTTCGGATTTACTTTGCGTGCCGGTTTAAGCACCAGATTTTCGCCTGCTTCGGTCATCAGTTTTAAGCGATATTCACTCCAACTGTCCGTTCCCCTGGCTTTAATCTCCTGATCCGATTTGCAGCTGGTGAAAAAGAAATCATCCAAAATAAAATCGTCGAAATGGCGCGCCGTATGTTCGGCAATCTCGCGTATCAGTTTGCGATGTTCGGGATTGCTGTAACAGAAAGTTTCGAAATGATTGCGTTCATTGATTGTATAAGTGATGCCTCCGCCGGTTTCCACGCCGCGTTCCTGAAAATACTGTTTGGCCTGATTCAGCGTTTCGTCGGGCACAATCAGCAAATCGCGATGCGTTTCGAGATAGATTTTATCTACCGGCATTTGCGAAGAAATAATCGTCCAGGTCGAATCCAGCCAGTTTAGATCTTTCATTTTTTCCACCTCATATGCACGTGCATATATTGATACTTTAAAGCTTTTGTAATGACTTGCCTGTATCGAAAATGGCAAACAAAACAAGCAGCAAAGCCATGCGTAAAAAATAGTATTTTTCATAATGATCAGGTATTAAGATATATTGTTTAGCATACAATATTAATAAGAATTTATTCAGTGTGCAACTTTTTTGAAAATAACCTGTTTATACATAATTTTAAATTCGTTTACCCGAATAAGAAAGCATGAATTTTATGCCGGTTTTAAAGAATTTATATGGCTCTCTGATAAACTAAACATTTCAATAAAAAATCTGTTTTTAAAAGGAATATTCATTTTAAATAAAAACTCAGATTATGATTAAGTTCACTAAAGAAGAAGCGCTTCAGTATCATGCTGAAGGAAAACCCGGAAAAATTGAGGTTAACCCGACTAAACCAACCAGCACGCAAAAAGATCTGTCGCTGGCATATACACCGGGTGTTGCTGTACCCTGTTTAGATATACAGGCTAATCCTGATGATGTATATAAATATACCGCAAAAGGCAATCTGGTTGCCGTTATTTCGAATGGAACTGCTGTTTTGGGATTGGGCGATATCGGTCCGATGGCCGGAAAACCGGTTATGGAAGGCAAAGGTGTTTTATTTAAAATATTCGCCGGAATTGATGTATTTGATATTGAAGTAGATCAAAAAGATCCTGAAAAATTTATCGAAGCCGTAAAAGCATTAGGTCCGACATTTGGCGGTATCAATCTTGAAGATATCAAAGCACCCGAATGTTTCGAAATAGAAACCCGACTGAAAGCCGAAATGGATATTCCGGTGATGCACGATGATCAGCACGGAACAGCTATCATTACATCAGCAGCCCTGCTGAATGCTCTCGAACTGGTTAATAAAAATATTGGTGATATTAAACTGGTAATCAGCGGAGCCGGTGCAGCTGCCATTTCGTGCGGCCGTTTATATAAAAAACTGGGTGTTAAACCCGAAAATATTGTGATGGTCGATCGTAAAGGCGTGGTCAGTAAAAAACGAACAGATCTGAATCCGATGAAAGAGGAATTTGCTACTGATCGCGATATTACCACACTGGCCGAAGCAATGAAAGGCGCCGATATGTTTTTAGGACTTTCGGCTCCCAATCTGGTTTCGCAGGATATGGTGCGCAGCATGAATCATGATCCGATGGTATTTGCACTGGCTAATCCAGATCCTGAAATTACATATGAAGATGCAAAAGCCTCGCGTCCGGATGTAATTGTGGCTACCGGACGAAGCGATTATCCGAATCAGATTAATAATGTATTGGGATTTCCGTTTATTTTCCGCGGTGCTATTGATGTAAGTGCAAAAGCCATTAACGACGAAATGAAACTGGCGGCAGCACATGCTTTGGCAGCTTTGGCAAAAGAGCCTGTGCCCGATGCCGTGAACGCAGCCTATAATGTAAAAAAACTCACTTTTGGTCGCGATTACTTCCTGCCTAAAGCACTCGATCCGCGTCTGATTACGCGTGTAGCGCCGGCTGTGGCAAAAGCCGCCATAGATTCGGGTGTGGCACGTAAACCGATTACCGATTGGGATGCGTATCTCAATCACCTTGACGAAATAATGGGTCATGATAATAAAATGATGCATCGTCTTACCGATATGGCTAAATCTGATCCGAAACGGGT